>JAGVJQ010000041.1 GCA_020051015.1 Gammaproteobacteria bacterium | reverse complement strand
TAAAACGCCTCAGGGAAGAGAGTTTCTGGTCCAAGTTACCACATTAATGTTCGTATTACAGTATGTCGGTGAGATAGATAGTGCACTTATTACTGCATTAGGCTTGACTGATAAGGCGGCAAAGGAGGCTCTTGAATTTATAATGGGTGCGTTTTTCCCGGCTGCAGTTGGCTCGGCAGGCGGTGCCGCTATTACTACCGGCGCTGAACTGGTATGGTACTCAGCAAAACAGATAGCTAGCGCTACATCAACTTGCGCACAGAGTGCATGGGGTTTAACGACTAGCGTAGTGGGTGTTTGTGGAAGCTTTTGGCGGCGTGTGGGTGTGAATGTAGCGGAAGCCAGTGAAGTTTTGCCAATAGTAACTCCTCAACACAATTAAAAAAAGTAGCCCGGGTGAATGCATTCAATAGATAATAAAAGTGATGATGTTGAGTATTAGTTGATATTGAAAAAATCCATGTAATGCATGAAACCCGGGATCTCAGTTGATGTTCGCTCGATCCCAGGTTATGCGTCATACATATTAATATTACCAACATCAATAAATTTCAAAAGTACTGGCTATTTAATGGATAAGCAGAGGGTTATTTGATAATATACTTCAAGATTGTATTATCAAGGAAAACCCCATGCATCAACGTCTGGCGCGTCGCTTCAACCCCTTGCATCTTTTGTTACTTAGCATTAATGGAATGGTGGGGTCAGCATGGTTATTTGCGCCACTCTATGCGGCTAAAATTGCAGGAAGCGGGGCAGTGATTGCTTGGCTAATTGGTGGTTTTGCTACTATCTTGATTGCATTGTCCTTTGCCGAACTGTCGGTAATGGTGCCAGTTGCAGGTGGTAGTACTTGTATCCCAAAAATTTCACATGGCCAATTCAGTAGTTTTATGATGGGTTGGTTAGCTTGGTTATCTTCCCTGACTATGGCGCCTATTGAAGTACAAGCCGTGCTGCAATACGCTTCAACGTATTTTCCATTTTTAATTCACACGGTCAATCAAGTACCTGTATTAACCCACTGGGGATTAATGTGGGCGGCAATATTGATGTTGATCATGTGTTTTATCAACGGTTACAGTTTTAAAGGCTTAATTAGTACTAATTTACTGATTTTTGGATACAAAATTCTTGTTATCGTTTTAATCATTGCCATGTTACCTACTGCCCATTTCTATGGTCAAAACTTTGCAGGTATGGGTAGTATGTTATTGTCAGGCACGGGGTGGCATAGTATCTTGAGTGCAGTAGCGGCCGGAGGGATTGCTTTTGCTTTTACAGGCTTTAAACACGGTGTCGAGTTAGCTGGAGAAGCACAACGCAAACAAGTTACGATTCCATTAGCGATCATTGGTTCCGTGTTTTGCTGTTTATTATTATATGTCGGCTTACAAGTGGTATTCATTGGGGCGTTAAATCCTGCTTCCTTACAACAAGGATGGCACGCATTAACATTTGCCTATGATGCTGGTCCATTTGCAGGTATTTTATTAGCACTTGGCATAGCCTGGTTATTAAAGTTGTTATACGTTGACGCTGCAGTTTCGCCAATGGGTGCGGGGTTAATTTATATGACATCAACGGCACGTATCGCCTATGCGATGGCAGAGAATGGTTATTTCCCTAAATTTATAACCAAAATTAATATGCAGCATCTACCAGTAGGTGCAATTGCGCTGAATTTTGCTATTGGTATGTTTTTATTTTTACCCTTTTCTGGTTGGCAAGCTATGGTTGGCTTCTTGGTGTCAGTCATGGTCATTGCATACGCCATGGGGCCTTTATCATTATTAGCCATGCGTAAACAAATGCCTGCTGCCGTGAGAGAATTTAGATTGCCGATGGCGAATGTTCTTTGTCCATTAGCATTTTATTGTTGTATTTTGATTAGTTACTGGACGGGTTGGGCGATTATTTCTAAATTAGCGATTGTTTCTTTTATAGGTATGCTCGTATTTTTAATTGCTTACCTGCGAGGTAAAATCTCTAAAGCGAATTTAGGTCTTAAATCGTTGTATTGGTTTGTGCCCTTTATTGGTGGTTTAACGTTAATTTCTTATTTAGGTGCTTTTGGTGGTAAAAATATTATTCCATTTGGATGGGATTTTGCTGTCATTGCAATCTTTAGCTTAGCTATTCTTGGTTTAGCAGTGAATACTCGTCTTACCACATCGAGTGCAGAACAGATTACTCTGGAAGTATTAGAGCAGGCATAAATATGGACAATTCCTCGTTAGTCGTAGTGGGTTCTGGTATCAAATTTATGTCTCATCTGACTACGGAAGCAAAGGCGTATATTACCCAATCAGATAAAGTTTTGTATTTAGTTAATGAACCGGCAATGAAAGAATGGATTCAAAAAAATAATAAAAATGCTGAATCTTTAGATCCTATTTATACCAAATATCCATTACGAATCGATTGTTATCGCGCCATTACCGATTATATTCTTGATACATTACGTCAACAGCAACATGTGTGTGTGGTGTTATATGGCCATCCCGCGGTATTTGCACAACCAGCCTTGAATGCAGTACGCAAAGCGCGAGAAGAGGGATATTATGCCAAAATACTGCCAGGCATTTCAGCAGAGGCGTGTTTATTTGCTGATTTATTAGTTGATCCTGGTTCAATCGGTTGTCACTCATTTGAAGCAACCGATTTGTTAATTCATCGACGACAAATTAATCCGCATAGTCATTTAATTTTATGGCAAGTTGGAATTATCGGTGCACTGGATCATCCTTATGCCCACGATAATACCAATGGTGCCAAAGTGTTATTAAGTTATCTGAATGTGTTTTACAGTAATGAACATAAAGTCACGTTATATGAAGCAGCACAATATCCACATTTTGAGCCAAAAATCATTGAGTTTTGTTTAAAAGAATTACCGGACATAACCATGACCCCGATTTCAACTTTGTATATACCACCAACAGGAAACGCTACTGTAGATCATGCTATGCTAGAAGCGTTAGGTATTAATGTACGAGATTTGCGGTGAATATAATCATCTTGAGTACGAGACTTTTATGGAGCGAAATTATCTTATTTTAGCAGCAAAAGGGTATCTAGCTAATTATGCCGGATTACCAACAGCGTGCTGGTCACGAATCGTTGCTCGTTGCATTAGTGCAACTGCCGGTAGCGTTAGTTTTTTCTTATCTCTCTATTTTGTGAGCATATTACATATTTCCTTGGTGACTACTGGAATCATTATTGCTTGTTACGGTATTGGCACGACCATTGGCGGTATAATAAGTGGAAAATTAGCAGATAGAATTTCGCCACGCATAGTGTCAATTAGTGGATTATTATTACAGAGCACAGCTTTTTTGTTTTTTCTTAAAATCACCAATCCGTATTTATTAATGGCTAATGAATTTTTATCGGGTATGGCAGCTTATAGTTTCATTACTGCTAATAGTTTACTCGTTCTTAATCAAGCCAAACAGTCAGAAACAGAAAAACGAAAAACCATTCATGTGATGTATACAGCATCTAATCTTGGCATCGGATTAGGGGCAACGATTGTTGCTATTTTTGCAACATATGGATTTCATTATCTATTCTTGTGTTCGAGTATCTTATTATTTCTAACTGCATTTTACTTGATGTTATGGGAAAAACCATCAGAGTTAATTAATACAGATATTAATTCGACTCTGGCAACGACTGATAAGATACAGCAACCAACAGATAGAAAAGTGTTATGGCTAATTTTAAGTTGTGTGTTTTTAAATGGTTTAACACTGGCACAATTGAGCTCGACTTTTTCCATTTATTTGGCAGCACAATTTCCACAGTTGGGTGCTAGTGCAGCAAGTTATATGTTTATCTTAAATACGGTACTCATCGTTTTTTTACAAACACCTATCGGAGGTATATTTAAAGATAGCAATAAATTCATTATGGCGGGTGTCGGGGCGTTATTAGTCGGTCTAGGCATGATGCTGTTGAGTTTTGCTTGGGTGTTTAGTATCGCTATCATAGCGGGTTTCATTTATACCATTGGCGAAATGTTGTTTATCCCTATGGCACAATTGATTTGCTATCAAAATGGTGCAGCCAAAAAGAAAGGTCAAAGCATTGGAATGTATCAAACAACTTATGCACTAAGTGTAGTAATTGGACCCATTATTGGTACACATATTTACCATCATTTTGGGGGGCATGTTGTTTGGTATGGAAGTGGTTTACTAGGCATTGTTTGCTTTATGTTATGTTTTTTATATGTAAAGAAAACAACGACTAAATTATTTGTTTAGTGACTCTTATTTCTTGTATTAACAATGGACATATTTGAGAGTATAATTTGTGTTAAATTTATGAAGGAGAATAGTATATGGATACCGTAAGTCTACTTGAAGAGTTGGCAAATAATACTCATCATATCAACATGGATCATGTTACTGCACAGTCAAACACCATATTACAAGCGATGCATGCTAATAATGTAAATGCTGTACAACAACAATTTGGTGATATAGGATATTTGGCGCATGCCGATGAAGTTGTGAGTTATTAAACTAAATATACTTATTCAACCAGGAATTTTCGGGTTAAAGTAAGATTTATTGTTATTTACCAAATTTATAACAAATTTTGATATAACTAATCATATTGTTTTGAATTAATAGCAATGCAGCCGCGTACAAATGGGGCATCAACAGGGAATGTAGCATTCGCTAATCTTCGATCTCCATTTAAAATATGGAGTCTTTTATCTATAGTTGCAATATCAATGGTTGGCCTTACAATTTGATGACGATCAGGTTTATTATGATAATAATTAAATTCAACAGATTTAGCCACCATGCTTAAGGCGGTACCAGCACACATGGTATGTTTACCAGCTAATTCCTCCATATAAATATTAATTATATGATCCAAATCTCGTAATTCAGAGAGTGTACTCGCACCTTTTTCTGATTTAGGTGAAAAAGCATATGTAGATGGATATTGTAATGAATAAAATATAGGGTAATTATCGTGTCCAAAATTAAAATGGGCTGGTTGCATAATTACTGGATGGTGATTATATAAGCGATAGCAATTAACATAAGCTTGTTGTAGGTGATGTAATGGTAACGCATCATCATTCCACGCAGGCATATAACCTGGTACAACCCCAAGTGCTGTTGCAAATAAATGTCTGGCAGTGTCAGCAAGATATGGACTTGGTTTTAAATTACGTTTTTTTTGGATAGTAGAAAAAATTATATCGTAACTGGCGTGTGCACGACCATATTCAAATTTTTGCCAGCCTAATTCATGTAAATGTAATTTTAAAGGTAACCAGGCTTTATCATTATGAAGCATTTCCAGCCATTTTTCGCAAAAAAATAAAATACATGCATGCCATGGTTCTTTGATCGATGGACTATTAGCTAATTCTCTGAATACAAACCAATGTTCATATAGTGTTTTGGGAACCGATGATTTAATATTATACTCTCGTTGTAAACAAGCGTGAGGTTCTGTCGAGCCAATATGGGGTAACATCAAGCATGAACGAACACCAGACACCATAGTCCTCACACCATTGGGAGAATATAATCGACTATTGGCATTTTTTAAAATGCGTGAGAAAGGGAAAAAAGAACCAGGTTTATGAATTGCCCATGGAATAGTAAGTTTGTTATCATGTAAATCAATAAAAAACTCTAATTCCTTTTCGAGCAACATCCCCATTGGAATACTATCAATGCCATATCCCAAATGCTTTACCAATTCTTGTGGTACATCAGTATCATTTAAGCTAAAAACACTACCATCAGATTTTGGAAAGAAGGGTTGCTCTGTATCACCAATAGTTGCTCCATACGGATAATACGCCAGATATAACGGAAAATCTTTACCGGGATTTAAGTCGTCAACGATCTTGGCAAATGCCGGTTCAACCTTGGCAACACGAGTGCGTACGTTTTCCCAATAGGTTTTGACTAAACCTTTACCTTCGTCAATTTCCGTTATCATAACAGACTCCGTGTTCAGAAATTATACGCCGAAATCCCTCTAAGCTTTTCGAGAGGCAAATACGTAAATTCATAACTATATCAGTATTATCTTATTTTTTGTGTATAAAATCAATACTTATTCTGCGTTATTTATTCGCACTTTTTAATATAAGAAAGAATGGTATATGCAATCTTCTTTTGTAAGGGACTAATTAATTTTTACACTGAGTCGTTTCCAAATTCTATGACAAAATCCATCGTATGTTTTTCTGATAACAATTGGTGCCGTGATTATCTGCTACCAAAGCTATTTTGTTATTGATTTAATGACAACGTACCAAATGATATTCATAAGGTATGGAATTAATTTTAAATAGGGGATTAATATGGATAATGATAATTTTGGTGAAAGAATGCAACAAGATCTTTCGTTACCGATGTTGAAACATGAAGCGAAAGAATTATTAATGTCAATAATGATGATGTATGACGTATTGCAGCATCAAAAGAAACAACCATTGGCTGCGCAGCAGCGTTATTTTGTCATGATGATGTATGAGTTGGTAATAAGCGCATTAGAAATATTTGCTAGCTTATTTAATTTGCAGCCATCAGAAGTTTCGGATTATTTAGATAAAAATCGTTTGTTTGTGCTGAAACATACTGAGGATAAAGAACACTTACAGCAACAATTACTCAAGAAATTGTATTTACTGGATGCAATGAATACAATTACGATCAATGAATTGCTGGATGGATTTAATGATACCAGCGGTAACATATTACTGGGCACCGCTCAAAGAATTAAATCTTTAATTATGGTATTGGAATTATTAACATTGCGCTTGCAAAAGAATACAATGGATATTGCATAATCTATAACCATCGCTAATAAAAATGCGAAGTTTCTTATCTTGTCATTCCAGAAGTTAGCGCTGTTTAGTGAGCATGCAAGTATTGTAGTCCGGGTTAACTCGTTATGATATTGATAGTAGGGTGGATTAGAGCCGCGAGGCTCGTAATCCACCGCTGT
>JAGVJQ010000138.1 GCA_020051015.1 Gammaproteobacteria bacterium | reverse complement strand
CTTAGCATTTTCTATGCGGTTAAAATAAGACAATTTAATGGGGGCTAAATCATAAAAAGCATTCTGCGGATAAACTTTCATTAATTGTCGCAGCGTTAGAAAGATCAATTTTTTGGCGAGATTTCTTTCGTTGGGCTCAAGTTCTTTATCAAAAGCATCGGCAATCAATTGCGAGAGTTGTCTAGTCATAATATTTTTATAATTTATTAATAATAGGTAGTAATACTACCCAAAGTTTTGTTTTAAAATCATTTGCGTAAAGCTAGTGCGCAAATAAAATCCTCGAGGCAATACTAATACACGCTTGCCTTCTTCGTCAAACCCCCAACAACGTGATGAGGCATTGGCTGCTTTAGGACGAATTTGCAAATACTTTCCCATGTGCGAAGAGATTTTTTCTAACTCACCCAACGCTACTTTATCCATTAATTCTTGCCAATCTTGTTTCAATTGAGTAAGTTGTAAGATATCTGGACTCCATAAAAATGGCATGCCAATTCGTCGCTCTGCCAAGGGAATATTTTTGCCAGCGGCTAGTGGTACCCATAAAATTCGTTTTAATTTAGCGTAAATTTCAGAATCTTCCCATTGTAATCCAATAAATCGCGTAAGGGGTACGATGCTGACATAGGTTGATTCTAATGGCTTGCCAGATTCATTAATTGGAATAGTTTTTAATTCAATGCCAAGATGTTGGAAATCGGGCTCTGCCAAGCTACCAGCGGTGGCACCAAGCAATAACTCCATTAGTAAGCCACTCCATCCTTTACCATACAAACTATCAATAGGAATATCAATATTATGTTGAAATGCAAGTTCGCCTAATGCTGAACCAGCTAAAATTTGCGCACGCTGTAAAAGTTCAGTTTCATTTTTAGGTAATTGTTTCATTTTCAGCTATATTGATAATTAAATAAACCATAAAAGTATGGGAACTATGTGTAACAAACTCAAAGGCTGGTTATCACTAGCAATTACAGCGACCTTTCTACTTATTTCAAGTGAAGTTGCTGCGGCATCTTCGATTATCAATAGTTATTGTAAAGACGTCAACTATAAATGTGTTGTCGTTAAGGGCGGTCAAACTTGGCAATCCATGTTCCCTAACCCTACACAACGCGATATTGTCATGCGTCTCAATCGCATGAACACACAACCATGGGGCGGCATGGTAATCGCTGTACCTAAAAACTTAAAGAATATTACGGCACTTGATGTGTCACCTATGCCACAATTTATTACTCCCCAAGGCGTAAAAACCATTATTGTAAAACCCTACCTTTTAGCTTGGGGTGCGTATGACCCTGATGGCAATTTAGTGCATTGGGGCGCGATGTCTGGGGGGAAAGGATGGTGTTCTGATATTGGTAAATCGTGTAATACCGTACAAGGTAAATTTATGATTTATGACAAGCGTGGTGCAGGTTGTAAATCATCAAAATTTCCTGTTGGTCGTGGCGGTGCTCCAATGCCATACTGCATGTTTTTCCATGGTGGCTATGCCTTGCATGCCTCAACGTCAGTACCAGGACATAATGCAAGCCATGGTTGTGTCAGAATCTTTTTAAATGATTCACAATGGCTTAATCAAGTGTTTGTCAACATGCCAAGCAGCCCGTTTGGTGGGACAGTTGTCATCGTTGAAGGTTATGCGAATGGCGACAAAAAAGGTGATTACTAGTAGCCCTTATTAATTGCGCAATCATCTTTTAAAGATGATGCTATCTTGAGATTTATTCTTATTTTATTTAATGCTGGTTTTGCGCAATTAATGAGGGATCGGAGCTCTATTTAAAATCAATTTTCTTTGGCGGTTGTCTTTGCATTCGCCAATATTTCATTAAAAATGGAATAAAACTTAAGATTATTAATACTAATAAAACCAACAAATAACCATAATGAGCTTTATTCCATTTTACTTGTAATTCTGCACGTTTTAATGGGTAAATTTTGCTATATTTTAATGTATTATTCGCCATACCATTAATTTTACGCGGTACAGTCCAACTCTGCGCTAATTGATATGATTCCGCATATAAAATACCAAACCATGGCGTATCATTTTGAAATATCTTTACCATTTGTTGTGTTATAAGATCACGCTGTGGTCCGTTTGGCATATTTTTCATTTGCAAAAATAATCGATCAAATGTTGGGTTTTCATAATTTGTGGCATTTTCGCCACCACTTTTTTCGCGACTATTCGGTCCATAAAGGGTAAATAAAAAGTTTTCAGGATCAGGGTAATCTGCGCCCCAACCCCATGCAAAAATTTGTAAATTACCTGCGCGAGCTTTTTCTTGAAAGCGATTATAATCAGTATCATTAATAACTAGTTGAATTCCTAATTTAGCAAATTCTTCTTGCATCCATTGAAACTGAGCGCGCTCATCACTACCCAAACCAGAGACAGCATCATAACGCAAAATTAATGGTTTACCGGTTTTTGCATTGACGCCATTAGGATATCCCGCTTCAGCTAGTAATTGTTTAGCATAAGCAAGTGATTTTGGTTTGGCGCCTTCATCATTCCATACGGCAATATTAGAATTGATTGCATTCTTACCTGAAGCAAAACCTTCTATCCCTGGTGGAATCGGAGAATACGCAACTTTACCGCGACCATTTAAAAAAATGGATATATATTCCTGCGTATCAACAGCAATAGCAATGGCTTGTCGTAATTTACGATGTGCAACACTATTGCCACCCACAATGGGATCTCTCATATTAAAGGCAAAATACCAAATGCTAGGTAAAGTCATTGATCGTAATCTAATATTTTTTTCTTTCAATTCTTGTGTCAAAACAGGTTTGCCTTTAATATCAATTTGAACAGCTTGATCAAAATTATCCGCAGCAATACCCGATGTATCATAATAACCTTGCAAGAACTTACTCCATCTAGGAATACTTTCTTTTTCTAATGTAAAAACAAACATATCAATAAACGGTAATGATTTGCCTGCATCATTTAAATACCCTGCTTCTTTATCACCTGGCTCCCCTACCATTGGATAAGTTTCATGATGAAAGTTTGGATTACGTTTTAAAATAATTTCACTATTAGGGTTATTATCAGTAATCATATACGCACCTGTTCCAACTGGATAGGTAGCAAATGTAATATTATTTTTCTGTAGTGCCGGGTTAGAATAAAACTTATCAACTTCCCATGGTATTGGTCCAAAAAAACTGGTGGCAAGCCAGAAAGGGAATTGTTGAAAAACACCTTTAATAGTAATTTCATACGTATAGCGATCGATAACTTTGACGCCAGCAAACGAATAATGTCGTAAATCCAAAAAATGATTAGATGATGTTTGTTGTTGTAATGTCTCACTAAATTTATCAAAATCTAAAATATATTCCGACATCAATCCTGCAATCGGAGAGCTGACATTAGGTGAAGCCAATCGCTTGATTTCATATACAAAATCATCGGCTGTTAATTCTCGCGTACCAGTATATTTAAAATCTTTTAATTGATGAAATTTTTTTAACTCTTGTTTTGATAAGTTTAAATAGTAATATTGACCATTTTCGTTTTTTGCAAACGCAGGATGCGGTTGATAAAAAATATTGGGTTTGATTTGAATTCGATAAACTGTATAAGCTGCTTTATCTATAGGTGTATCACTTGATAATGGTTTAAAGCTGTTATTTAAATACGTAACATGAGGCATACTTACTGATACCAATGGCTCTAATTCATAGGGCCTTTTCAAATATGCATATTGCAGTGGCGGCTCAACAACTTGTGCAACAAAAACAGACTCATCTGACGAATAAGAAACCGCGGGATCTAATGTTTTTGGTTGTTGTGAGAATGAGCTAAAAAAAATATTATCTTTACTATTATATTTTCCATGCGGATAATTGGCTGGTTTGCCTGAACAGGCTGTTAGAAATGAGATTGCGAAAAAAAGTACGCTTAGAATTCGGATTAATATATAAGCGTATTGCATGCAACAGAATCCTCAAGAAGTAGATAAGCTAAGTTGTAATAACTCACCGAGCTTTAATGACACCATTGCGCGCCTCCTGGCTTAAATCAAGAATGGAACTACACAATCAAGGTGGATTACGCGCAAATGGTGGGCACATATTGTTATGCGATACCTCTTTCGAGGGCAACAATATTTAGCCCACCCTACAGCGTTAATACACTCTACATTGTTACTCTTCTATACTTGGAATTTTAACATCAACATTGACATCGGCATCGTAATCTACATGGGGAAAACCAAAACCGAATAAATGATAAAATTCATCACGATAACCTTGCAAATCAGAAATATCCATTAAATTTGCAGAATCTACATCATTCCAACGTTGGCTAATTTCCGTTTGTACATCATCGCGCATTTCTAAATCATCTAATCGAATGCGACCTGCGTTATCCAACTCTTTTGGATTCGTGGTGCATAAATAATCATGAAATAATCGCCATGCTTGTTCGATACAACCTTCATGCAATTTTTTCTCTTTCATCACTTTGAACAATAATGACATATAAAGTGGCACCACAGGAATAGCTGCACTGGCTTGCGTTACTACACCTTTATTAACAGAAACAAAGGCTTTACCATTCAATGGTTTTAGTTTTACAGTTAATCCTTTTGCAGTCACCTCCAGATGTTCCTTTGCTTTACCAATGGTACCATTGGTATAAACGGGATAAGTTAATTCTGGACCAATATAAGAATAAGATACCGTTTTAATATTGGGTGCTAATACACCAGCATCTGCTAATGCATCAATCCACATAGCCCAATCATCACCGCCCATAACTTTCACTGTATTAGCAATATCTTCATCATTAGCTGGTTCAATAGTAATATTCGTTACTGCACCATTCATTACGTCAACAGTTTTATTCGTATAAGGTTTACCGATTGGCTTTAATGAAGAATTATAAACAACCCCATTGCGTGGATCCTGACGACGTGGTGAAGCTAAACTATAAATAATTAAATCAACACCTTCTGGCCAATCTTTTTTAATTAATTTAATCGTTTGTTTTTTAATTTCATCTGAAAATGCATCACCATTAATACTCTTTGCATAGAGTTTTGCCGCATGAGCTGCTTTTTCAAACGCTGCCGTATTATACCAACCAGCACTTGCTGTACGTTTGTCCGCTGCAGGTTTTTCAAATGAAACACCGATGGTTTTTGCGCCAGCGCCAAAAGCGGCTGCAATTCGACTTGCTAAGCCATATCCTGTTGAGGCGCCAATGACTAATACATTTTTACATCCAGTAAAGTGTGGATGCTTTTTAATGAAATCAATTTGTTGTTGAACATGTGCAGCACACCCAACTGGATGAGCAGTAGTACAAATAAAACCACGAATTTTTGGTTGTACGATCATGGATTGGCCCCATTGTTAATAAATGATTGATTTAATTTAATGCTGGCATTTTTTGTTAAGCTACGAACATATAATGCATAATCAACACGACCATAATCAGCTTTAATTTGGTTGCTAAATATGCGTAATTTAGCTGGAGATGCCGCCTTAACATCACCGTATTTTACTTGATAAAATGCAACTACTGCTAAATTACCACTTGGAAGCATGATAGTTTGCGTCGTAGGATGTTGTCGATCAGCTGGCACATACATATTGAAGGCTGTTTGTAACACTTGTGGATTAACATTTTGTTGATGTCGATTAACATCGGTTTTTTCATGCCAACCAACTTGTTGTTGTTTTGCTAATGTTTCGCCATTAACGCCTGTTGCCAATTGAGTAGCAAGTTTATCACCAACTTGTTTCATCGCTTGTTGCGCAGCTTGTTTGATCAATATATTTTTAATAGTGTCATGCACTTGAGCTAATGGCATGATAGTTGATGGCTTACGCCCAGCAAGACGAATTACAACCTGAGAGCCATCATCCAAAGTAATAACATCGCTATTATAACCTTGACTTAACACATCATCACTAAAAGCCGCTTCGATTACTTTAGGCGATGCGAGTATGCCCGTTGATTCATGTGATTGGCGTGAAAAATAATCTGTCGTCATTAATTTTAAATTCAGTTTTTGTGCTGCAACTGTTAATGAATTAGGATTTTCATATGTTAAATTAGCTAATTGATCACTGACTTCAGCAAAGTGCTGTGATTGCTTATTATCGGTATTGGCCGGTAATAAAATATATTGCACTTGAACTTGTTCAGGATTTTTAAAATCTTTTTGATGTTGTTGGTAATATGCTTGGATTTGATCTTCAGTAACATTGACTTGATTAACAAATTGACTCAATGGTAATACCATAAAACCAAGATCACGCGTTTCGTTTAATAACATTACAGCAGCTTTCAGATCAACCGGTAAAGCATAATTGCTATTGTTAATCCCCATCGCCAATTGTCCAACTAATAATTGGTCTTGCAGTTGTTGATAAAATTGCGCTTCACTAAACATCATTTGTTGCATGATTTGATTGAAGCGAGCTTGTGAAAAAACGCCATTTTCTTGAAATGCTGGCATACCTACAATCAGTGCATCAATTTGATCACGAACCACAACAAATCCATGCTTTGCTAAATCATTCGTTAGCAAGGTTTGTTCAATCATTTGTTGTAAAACTTGTGCTTTCAATGCTCGTTGAAAACTGGGGGAATCAGAATAATCAGCACCTAGCGTTTGTTCTTGTTGTTGCTGTACTTGCTGAAGTGTTTGCTTGAATTGTTGCTGTGAAATAGTTTTACCATTCACTTTTGCAACGTACTGTTCTGAATTACCACTACCTTCTAAATAATAGTGCGCACCGAATAATGCAAAAGTTACACAAACAGCACCAAGAATTAATGTGGCAAACCAACCTTGGGTTTTATCACGAATTTTTTGTAGCATACCGATTCCCTTACTTATACTTTATGCGATACAGCTGCAGCACTCAAAATCGAATCTTTCTGCCTCAGCCTAGCAATTGTAAACAGCCCTAAATATATCAATGGAATTAACTATTTATACACATCTGCTAATTTACCCGATCGGCAATATTTAAGCAAAAAAAAAGCGCGTCGAAGACGCGCTTTAATAGTGGCGGAGTGGACGGGGCTCGAACCCGCGACCCCCGGCGTGACAGGCCGGTATTCTAACCAACTGAACTACCACTCCGCAAGAACTTGGTGGGTGCTGAGGGGATCGAACCCCCGACATTCGCCTTGTAAGGGCGACGCTCTACCATCTGAGCTAAGCACCCGAATTTTCATACCTCTCGTGCACGAGTGGCATTAAAATTTGCGGGCTAGTTTACCGCATCTTTTAAGTCTTTACCAGCAGTAAATTTTACTGCTTTACGAGCTTTAATCTGAATCTTTTTACCGGTTTGTGGATTACGGCCTTCACGAGCAGCTCGTTCAGCTACTGAGAATGTTCCGAAACCAATTAATGTAACATTGTCACCTTTTTCTAAGGTACCAGAAACCGCTTCTAATAGCGCATTTAATGCTTTATTTGCAGTTACTTGAGTAATTTCTGCAGCATCAGCGATGTACTTTACTAAATCAGTTTTATTCATAGTTGTTACCTTTCCTTTAAGTTGCTTTTTAGTGCGTCCGTCCAACCGAGACGCAATTTATACCAATTTCGGCGCCGCACTGTCAACAACTTTTTAAAAAAAGTTATCATTGTTGATGTTTTTTTTCATTAAGCCTTATTTTTGAATATTTTTTAGGCAAAAATAAGCAGCATTTTGCATTTTTAATCATTTGTTAAGGTAGAATTTTTATCATTATTAAAAATTTTTTGAAATATTGGTCGTAGTATAAATGCGACCACACAGACGATTAATGCCAATAATGCGATATTGAAAAAGGCATGTTGATAAATACTGACATTAAGTTTTAATACCGTTCCATTGCTAGCACTTAATTGTGATAACAAACCTGCCAGATAGCCCGCCCCAGCAATAAAGAGATACCAGATACCGATCATGGTACTTTTTAATGTTACTGGTGCATGCTGACTGATTGCAGCAAAAACTGGTGGCGTAAGGCATATTTCACCCGTACCTAATAACAAGTAAGCGAATAGCAAAAAGATTAACGTTGTAATGTGACTACTTGATGTTGTTATCCAGGCAACTATATCTAATGTAAAAAAAGCCAAACACGCCATTCCTAGGGCAAGGCTAATTTTTGTCATAACGCTTGGTTCACGATTCCTTTGTGCAAGATATCGCCATAGCATCGTTAATACTGGCGCCATAAGTACAACAAAGAAAGGATCTAATGCACTAAATACTGGTGTTGGAATTGGCCATCCCACAATTGATTTATCGATATTGCGTTGTACAAATAAAGTGATCGAACTAGCAACCTGAAAACTACAGGCAAAAAAGATCATACAAAATACATTTAACCCAAATAAGCCAATAACAGTTTTACGCGTTGATCTCGATTGTTTTAAAATTAGCAAAAGTAATAGTATAACCATAGCAAGTACAGCCATAATGACAAAAACTTTAATTAAATTGGGATATTCAAATAATGAAAATGCAATTAGACAGACCAGTAAAATGACAGCATAACCGCTAAATTTTTGCATAGTAGGAATTTTTGTCAGTTGATTTTTTTGAATCTGTTTATTTTGACTAAATAGTATCAATGCAAGAGCAATCAACCCTGCGCTTAAAAATAAACATGGCTCCCATCCCCAAAACAGTGAAATTGAACCATACAAAATGGGACCCAATACGGCCCCAGCGTTCATGGCTGCATAAAACCAGGTAAAGTTTCTTTCGTGCAAGCCATTTTGTTGGAATGAAATTTGTCCAACCATGCTGGTACAACTTACTTTGTATAATGCGGTACCGGCTACTAATAACGATAAACCGAGATAGAACTCATTAATTTGCGAAAAAGCTAAAAAAATAGCCCCCATAAATATCAAACATCCACCAAATAAAATAGAATGCCATAAACCCAACCAACGATCGGCAGTAAAGCCCCCTATTACTAAACCGGCATATGACAAGGCTGTGAATAGTCCAAATAAGAGAAATGATTGATGATCAGTTAAATGGAAGAATTGTTGTAGACGTAAGACTAAGACCGTAAAAACACCAAAATTAATTAACCGCTCAACGAATCCGCAAATTGCTAAAACATATAATGGATTCCCTTCCCTTATTGATTTCATAAAAAATAAAATCCTTTTGATATTTTTTCATAACAATAACAAGTACATAGATATCTGTCAATATTGTTTTACCTCACACAAAAATATATTGGTTGTTTTTAGCACACACGAGTGGTAGTATATGTTTCTTAAAAGAGAATTATATATTAATGTATTTAGATAAAGGATTATCAATGAATAAAAAATTAGCCATGGAAGAGCTAACATGGGAAAAATCAAGAAAACATGTGATGGCAGTTAATCCTAAACTTGCCAAGTTGATTGATAAATTAAATCCAGATAATTCTTATACCCTCTTCTTAGCAAAATACCCTTATGGTAGTCAAATTCTTGTTGATGGGCGAATGCATTTTCCGGCTAATGATGGTAGTTTAATTGCATTAGATAATCCAGATATTGGATCTGATATTCAAAACAAGCTTGGATATGTCATGGGGACCAATCCTATGACGCTGGTATTAAATAATACTGTTGAGTTATTTATTACATTAGAAAACCGCATTGTGCCTTATCGATTATTATCGCAAGGTGATCTTTTTGGAACTTGGGGATTTTTAGAATATGTAAAAAATGATGGTCCTTTTTTCTTTTTTACACCAATACCATTATGGGATATGACGGCAGGCGCTCGTTCCATCTTTTTACTGCCAAAAATCAGTGAAGTGACCGCTTTCAATAAAATACAAAAGAAATTCGATATCAAACGAGATGTACCTAAACAACTTTCTGATCATTGGCATGTTTTTAAAGATATTGCAAATAACTCAAACTTTACGCAGCCTTGGTCCGTAGAATTACTCTATTTTTCTAGGAAATGGGTTGAGAAAATGAATGATCCGGCATGGCAGGAATTTAAATCTTATGTCTATGATTTGGCTTGGCGTGGTAGTGAGTTTTGGCGTAGCCAATTTTGTTGGGAATTAACTTTCTCGAGAATTCAAGCCCAACGCAATATTAAGCCTTGTCCATATGTTGCAGATATTGCAAGTCATTTGCTTGCTACAAGCGTTGGGGCTGTCTCTGCGCTACAACCATTGCTTGATGATAATTGCGCACCAATTGAAAATTTGCGAAATATCTTTGAACAGGAATACGGTATAAATTATGCCCCACTTATTATTGGGCCAGCAAATTTTACTATTTTTGAATCTAATCAGAGGCCTGTTTATTATAGTTTTCATTACCCCACAGCAGTTAAAATGTCTCCTAAATCAAGTTCACGTTCAAGCTTAATAAATGATATGTACCAAATTAGGTCATTGCTGAACAAATATATAGAAGATATTAAAAACAGTAATTTAAAAATCGCAGGAACTGCATTGTACGAAATGGCAAAAGTTGCTAAATTTACCTTTTGCCATTACTTATCGGACAATAATACTAAAATGGTTTCATCAAACGAAATTATCACACAAGATCCTTCGTTTAATTTGGCATTAAATAAATGCAATATTCAAGAGTTACCTAAAAATGCTCCATTTTTAAATGGCTGTGTTCAAATTGCTAAAAAAGATGGGGATAAGTAAACGAATGACCATCCAGATCATATCAAGTAGCCAAAGTTCTTACTGACAATAAATAAAATTTATTGTGGTTAATATTATCTTCGTAAAACTGCATGTGCTTGATTGGCTGTGGCTCCCCTCGCCCCGCAGCTACGCGCTCGATAGTGCTATTTCAATAATGCTGAAGCTGCAGAGGG
>JAGVJQ010000090.1 GCA_020051015.1 Gammaproteobacteria bacterium | reverse complement strand
TCCATATTGTGTTCCACCAATTATCATTATTGGTCGTTATCATGCCACCTTCGCCAGCAGTCGTCATAATTTTATCTTGGCAAAAAGAAAACGTTGCAATATCTCCAAGCGAACCAACTTGCTTGCCATAATAAGTCGCACCATGTGCTTGAGCACAATCTTCAATAACATATAAATTATGCTCTTTTGCAAGTTTTAAAATTGGCTCCATATCGCAAGCCCAACCAGCAAGATGCACCACAATAATGGCTTTCGTTTTAGCATTAATGTGTGGTTTAATGGTTTCAGCCGTTATGTTTTGGCTATTTAAATCAATATCAGTCACGACTGGTTTTGCGCCTCGCGCAACAACACAACTTGCCGTTGCTATAAAAGTACGACAAGGAACAATAACTTCGTCTCCTGGCCCAATGCCTAAAGCTAATAATGCTAATTCTAAAGCAACGGTTCCATTACTGAGTGCAATTGCATGTTTGACGCCAACATATTCAGCAAATTCCTTTTCAAACATAATGCATTCATTGCCAGTCCAATAATTTACTTTGCCCGACTTTAAAACATTTGTTGCCGCTAAAATTTCATCTTCAGCAAAATATGGCCAAGTAGTCATTTTTCATCCTATTTTTCAAGTTGAGTAGATACCCAAAGCGAATGAAATTTAGTTTTTTTCATTCGTTTTGGGTATATTTAACTAATTTTGCAGGGACACCAACAACAATTTGATTATCGCTCAAATCATTAATCACCACTGAGCCTGCGCCAACAATTACATTTTGACCGACATTGACTTGCTCTTTTATTGCCGCCCCAATTCCGATCCAACTGCATTGCCCAATATAAACTTTCCCCGCTAATGCAGCGTTTGGTGAAACATGCACTGCTGATTCCAATGTACAATCATGCTCAATAATTGCTGCGGTGTTAATGATACATCCATCATTAATTACTGCAGCACAATTTATCACTGCATTTGGCATAACTAATATTCCATTTCCTAGTTTGGCAAAGCGACTGATAACTGCACTTGGATGAATTAAATTAGGCAAATTTAGGCCAAGTGACTGACACTGCTGCAATAATGCAAAACGCTTTTTGTTATTGCCAATGGCTATAAAAACCGATGTTATATCCTCGCGAGCCACTATTTCTGCTAATTGGCTACTCGTTCCCAATACTGGAAAGTCTAAAACTCTAGCAAGCGTGGGGTATTGATCATCTACAAAAACGATAGATTCATAGCATGCTTGAGCAATTGCTACATCGGCAACTACTTTTGCATGACCACCACCACCAATAATTAAGAGTTTCACTTCTTTTTATTCCCGGTAAATTTTTCCATCGTCATTACTTGGCTTTGGTTAACATCACTACCGTTTAATACTTTTAAAAATGTTAACCAGATAATTTTCATATCTAAAAGAAACGATTGATGCTCCACATACCAAACATCAAATTTGAATTTATCATCCCAACTGATAGCATTTCGGCCATTCACTTGCGCCCACCCTGTAATGCCGGGCTTAACATCATGTCTTTTCGCTTGTTCTGCATTATACAATGGTAGGTATTCCATTAATAGAGGCCGTGGACCAACAAATGACATATCTCCTTGAAGAATATTAATCAACTGTGGTAATTCATCCAGGCTTGTTTTGCGCAAGAAATTACCTAATTTGGTCATGCGTTCAATATCAGGCAATAATTGATTATTTGCATCATATTGCAAGTTCATTGTCCTAAATTTAAACAACATAAAAGGTTTAGTTTTATATCCCGGTCTTTCCTGTCTAAAAAAAACAGGACTCCCCATATTAATTCTGATCATAAGCGCTACAATCAAAAAAATGGGTGAAACAAGAATAAGAATCACGCTAGCTAATAAATAATCAATTAAACGTTTCATATATTACTCGTGATTTTTGACTTTAGTTGTAACAATAACATCAAGTTTATTTACAAAATTGTGTATCGTGTTATTTAAATCATAATTTTTTTCTAAATAAACTCTGGCATTATTACCTAGCGCAATACGTGCATCCAATGGCATATCGATAAATTCAATCATTGCTTTTGCCATATCTGCCGGATCTTCAACTTTTATAGTCACACCGGCATTAGCATCAGCCACAATATTATTGGCTGATTCTACCGAGTAAATAATCGGCTTTGCCATACCCATATAATCAAAAAGTTTATTTGGACTCACTCCGCTTTCAAATGCGGCCATTTTTTTCAATGGCATAATACATACATCTGCTTGAGCTATATGTGAATAAATTTCTTTTTTGGATACTTTTTCCACAAAAGAAATGGTTGATAAATTAAATGATTTAGCTAATTCAATTAACCTGTTTTTTTCGGGGCCGTCACCAATAAGTTTTATAAGAAACTTACCTGCATAACCTTTTTCTTCCAATATTTTTGCCGCCATGACAACAGTATCTAAGCTATTTGCTAAACCATGATTGCCAACATACATAAAACAACACTCAGCTTGTGTTCTAACATGATTGAGTCGCGGTAATGTTTGGAGATCAATGAAGTTGGGGAAAAAGAAAATATTTTCTTCATTGTAATTTTTCTTTAATAGATAATTTTTAACATTTGGTAAAAGAGAAACAATCATGCGAGAATTATTTATAAGCTTTTTCTCTACCATTCTTAAATAAGTAATAAATGGGTTTGTAGAAGAAAACTTCTTTAAATCAATTAGCGAATCTGGCCATAAATCTCGTAATTCAAAAACATAAGGTACATTGTATTGCTTAGCCATTTTTAATGCACTTAATGCTGCAAATGGGTGAGGACTTGAACCAATAATAATATCCGGCTTGTCTAGATTGCGTCGATATTTCTTTTTCAAAACTCTATTGGCGAAGGTCAGCACATTAAATAGTCTTTTAAAACCATTAGCATTATATGCTGGTGTTGGAATCCACAGAAATTGCACTTGTTCAATTTCACTAATTTTATAAGCATTATGTTTACTTTCTTCAATATAATCCAATGAAAAATGATTAAAATCAGCAGCAAAAATAGTTACTTTATGCCCGTTTTCAATCAGTTTTTTAGCAATATTGAAATGACGTGTTCCTCCATTTTGTGTTGGTGGAATCGCATAATGATTGATAATCCAAATATTCATCGTGTTCATATTACTCACAATAGTAAATTAACAATTTTATTGCTTGCATCGCCTTTGCCATATAGAACCACATCTTGCTTGGCGTGTTTTGTCAAATCGATATATTGAGTTAGATCAATATTAGAATTTACGGGGTTTTCTAAAATATTCCAACCAG
>JAGVJQ010000071.1 GCA_020051015.1 Gammaproteobacteria bacterium | reverse complement strand
TTTTAGTTAAATATTCTTTGGCAGTAGCAAGTGTTTCTGCCTTAAGCAGATTAAACGCCTGTTTTTTTGTCTCCAATAAATACTCATGTATTAAGCGATAATCTCCGGGATTATCTTCAACTATAAGTATATTTAATGGCTTCGACATCAAAGGACCCTCATCAGTATATTATTCTTCGATATTGGGTTTAGGAGGCAATGTAACAATAGTAAACCAAAAATTTTCTATTGACCGTACTACATCAATAAATCTATTTAGGTCGAGGGGCTTATTGATATAGCAATTAACATGTAAGTTATAGGTTTGTAAAATGTCTTCTTCTGCTTTAGATATTGTCAATATTGCAACAGGAATCGATCTTAAGCCTGGATCTTCCTTGATTTCTTTTAATACTTGACGACCATCTTTCTTAGGTAAATTTAAATCTAATAAAATAAGATCGGGAGTTGGTCGCCCTGAATATTTTCCTTCTTTACGAAGAAAGGCCATGGCTTCAACGCCATCCATAACGATATGTAAATTAACCTTTAATTTACTTTCTTTTAATGCCTCTTCAGTGAGGCGAATATCACCAATACTATCTTCGACTAAGAGAATATCGATTGGTTGTAATCGTTCCATAATCTGCCCCTTTTACTTAGGAATAGCAAAGAAAAATGTTGTACCTTTATCTACCTCTGATTCTACCCAGATTCTACCTTTATGGCGTTCAACAATTTTTTTACAAATTGCTAATCCCATGCCTGTGCCTGGATATTTGTCGCGAGTATGTAGTCGACGAAAAATAATAAATAGTTGATCATGAAGTTCTGGTGCAATGCCAATACCATTATCTTTGACTGAAAATATCCACTCATTTTCAGTTGATTTGACGCTAATATGAATTTTTGGTTTTTGGTCACAAAATTTTATAGCATTACTAATTAAGTTTTGAAAAACTTGCATAATTTGAATACCATCGGCATTAATTGTAGGTAAAGGATCATGAGTAACTTCAGCTTCTTTTTCGTTAATTAATGGTTGAAGGTTTATCAATGTTTGATCAAGTAGCAGATTGGTATCGACTGGTTGTAACGGTTGTGCCTTTGTTGTTACCCTTGAATATTGTAATAAGTCATCAATTAATAGCTGCATTCGATGTGCGCCATCGACTGCAAACCCAATAAAATCAATGGCATCTTTATCTAATTTATCATGGTATTTACGCTCTAATAATTGGGTGTAACTTGATATCATTCGTAATGGCTCATTTAAGTCGTGCGAAGCAATGTAGGCAAATTGTTCTAACTCTTTGTTGGAACGTTCAAGATTTAACAAGGTTTCTTTTAATACCAATTCATCTTGTTGCCGTTCTAGATCACTATTCATGAGCATATAAGCCACAATAAGCACAAAAGTTGTAAAAATAGCCGTGGTTAGTAATACAAGAAATGCGGTACCAGATTGCGCATCATATAG
This sequence comes from Gammaproteobacteria bacterium, assembly GCA_020051015.1. Taxonomy (GTDB): domain Bacteria; phylum Pseudomonadota; class Gammaproteobacteria; order UBA1113; family UBA1113; genus JABEVJ01. The sequence continues at coordinate 5,073 of JAGVJQ010000071.1, read as the reverse complement.
ATGTATTTCTACACCTAATGCTTGAAAGAAACCCAATATTGGTGCAATAAAAATAGCAATGGGCAGTAACAGTCTAGCTATGCGACCACCAGCTGTTTCGCTAACAAGCAGTCGCGACATACCTTGCTCTGGGTATAAAAATAAAATAGCGATGGCAATAAAAACAAAATTAAGCGCAGCGTGGAAAGCTGCATAAATATATGGTTCAAGCTTGGTTTGTGTTTCAATATGATAGGCATAACTAGTGAGTACTAATAATCCAAAAAAACCTATTATAAATGCCAATATTTGCGAAATGATTAATCCTCTTTTTTTGTCTAAAAAAATTAATGCAATACCGATTAATAAAAAAACTAATGATGTAAGTGGTGCCATTCTTCCTGGGGCATAAGCAATAACAGCGTTGGGTGATTCTTGAAACAATAATTGGTCGATATGCAGATCATGACCGGATAAATTTTCAAATAGTGTTAATGAACCAATTAAAATTACAATAGATGTCAATATCTTTGAAATAACCATTAAATTCTTGTTCAACACATTTTTTTTATGATATAAAATTAAAATCAAACTAATAAGAATAAAAGCAATAGCGGCATTAGGTTTCATGGCAATCATATTAGAAGTTATACTTTTTAGTAATGTTATATCAAACATCCATCCTATCATTACTAAAAGGCCAATGATGCCTACTAAAACACTTAAGATTAGTGAAGTTTTTGTGAACAAAGAAACTAATCGTGTATTGACTAAATTGTTCATGGATTAAGTTCTATGCTTTTGTAATTAAATTACTAATTCGCCAATTGTTGACGCGATAAAAATAGTAGCCTTTACTTCAAGATAGGATAGAAGCATTGAAAATACAAATAAAATACACTACTTAACTGTTGTATAAACCTACTTTATTTATTTTCATTTTTGGGCAATTCAGGCCCAGCTGCAATCAAGTCAATACTGGGTTCACCACAGTTCTGTGCAATTTGCTTGCGGACTTCATTGCGTAATTGAGTAATGGCTTGCCAATCTTGTCCATATGGATGAATAAGATCACAAATGGTAATGGTAATTTTAACTGGAGATAATAATAAATTATCATCGCGCAGAAATTGCCGTGAACCTTTTATTGCTATCGGGCAAATGGAGGTTTGCGTATCAACTGCAAGCTGAAATGTCCCTGTTTTAAATGGCCGTAAGCCACTAGCATAAGTAAATGTTCCTTCTGGAAAGATGAGAATCGAGTGCTTTTCAGTCAATGAAGACTCAATTTTTTTCACATCATCCAAATTTTTAGAAAAATCCCAGCGATCTACAATTAAATAATTTAATTTTTTAATCATTCTACCGATCAATGGTGCATTTAATAATTCCTTTTTCACAACAAATAATGTTTCTGTCGGTAAAAAAGCTAATAGTAATATTGAATCAACATAACTGGCATGATTGGCAGCAAAAATAACTGGAGTGGTAGTATCTAATAATCGTGAATTAACGATTTTTACACGACAGAAAATAAGTGTTAACAATAATCTAGCCCAGCGTTTAATAATTCGGTTGGTATAAGAAGTTGGTATGCAAAATGTAATTAGTAGCATGGGAATGGTTGTGATTAAAATGATTATGGCAACATAAAGTGAGTAGATAGCACGGAATATTTTATTAGTAACATGTAATATTTTTTGTTTAATCGCTTGTAACGATAATTTAGTGAATTGCCAGTGAAATGATGAATGTTTTCCTTTTAATTCGCCTTGCAAATAAGCTTGTTTACAAGCAGAACGTTGTAATTTGCCACTAGAAGTTTTTGGAATTGTGTGTGGTGGAACGATGACCACTTGATCAGGTGGTACGCCGATATCAATTGCAACATGCTCAATGATGGTATTTTGCAATTCTTCCGTTTTATCAAGCATATTACTTTCAGCTACCACAATAATTTTTTCGGTACCCAGTCTAGGGTCGGTAACACCAAAAGCAATAATGCAACCTTTTCGTATCCCTGTTACATTACTGACCGAGTCTTCGATTGTTTCTGGATATAAATTACGCCCTGCTTTGATGATTAAATCTTTTTTGCGACCGGTGACAAATAGCTCGCCATCAGCAACATAACCTAAATCTCCCGTATCCCACCAACCATTATGATATACCGCTTCAGTCGCTTGTTGATTGCGATAATATCCTTGCATGGCAGATGGGCCACGAAATTGAACATTACCAATAACCCTATCGTCTAAGAGTTCATCTGCAGCATTAACAATGCGAATCTCATGATCTGGCAATGGTTTTCCTTCAGCAACAAATTCTAAATAGTCATGATGGTTGGTTGATGGAATAGCTCGTAATTCTTTTTCAAATATTTCGCGATTAACCCTATCAATATAAGGTGCTCTTTTTTCTTCAGGAAATGCTAAGGCCACTGTATTTTCAGCTAAGCCATATACTGGTGTCGTTGCTGTTTCTTTTAAGTTATATTTTTTAAATTTTTCATAAAAGCGAATTAATGTTTGTGGGTTAACAAACTCAGCGCCATTAAAAGCAAAGCGCCACGAACTTAAATCTAATCCTTCTATCGATTCTGGATGAATTTTTTTGACGCATAATTCATAGGCAAAATTGGGTGCAGCTGAAATAGTTGCACGATGATAATGAATAGCCCAAAGCCATTTTTCGGGGTGATTTAAAAATGTCATGGGCGATAGAATCGTCATAGGTATGCCAAAATATAAACTTCCTATCCAACTCATTAAACCCATATCGTGATATAGCGGTAACCAACTAACAACAACATCCGTAGATTGTGGTTTAAGTGCTTTTTCGATCGCCCTAATATTGGCCATCATATTTTTTTGTAATAACAAGACGCCTTTAGGATCGCCCGTACTACCTGATGTATATTGTATCAATACCGCATGTTCTGGCGTTCTTACAATCTGAGGCAGTGAGCCACTCTTTTTACTCAATAAGTCATTTGTAGTCACAACTTTTTTTAAACTGGGAATGTGGGCTTGTAATATTTTACTCAGTAATTCTGCCTGAGAAAATGTGATTAACATACGAACTTCAGCATTGTTTAAAATTTTTGCTTCACGAACAGCATATTCTTCAATGCGATCAGGACGAAATGGGGGATAGATGGGCACTGGAATAGCGCCTGCTAATAACACACCGAAGAATGATTGGAAAAAACCGCGGCACGTTGGAAGCATAATTGCTATTGTGTCATCAGGTTTGATACCAAAATTAATTAAGCTATTAGCAATATTAGACGCCTCAGATAGTAATTCACCATAAGTTAGAATCTCCTCAACGCCTTGATCATCTTGTAAATAAATATGTGGTCGTTCTGGTTCGTGAATGGCATATTCGATTAATACTTCTTGTAACGTGTTAGTTTTGGATAAATCAATCGTTAACCCTTGTAATGTAGGCGTAAAGGTTTGTTGTTTATATTTTTTGGATGGATGTGCGGTTAAACTAGCTGTTGCAATAGCACGTAAACTATCACAGTCAGCAATTGTACTGTCTGAAAAGCTTAAACCTAAGGTGGATTCAATCCGATGGAATAATTCGGCTTTGCCTAATGAGTCGATGCCCAATTCTCGTTCAAGTGATGCGTCTAAAGATATTGCTCGTAAAGCGCGATCAGCTTCTTGTTCTAATAAAAATTGGCGGGTAATTAACAATAAGTGTGCTTCAATGTCTGGTAGATTATGTTCCATTATTATCCGACCACGTTAATACTATGATATTTAATCAGTATATACCTAATAGTTATTTTTTACTTGTGTATAATAAGCCGCAGTATATTTGAAGTAATCCATTTCTTCTTGGGTAAGCGGACGAGCTTTGCGGGCAGGTTGCCCCAAATAAAGATACCCACTTTCTAAGACTTTACCTGATGTTACTAGACTGCCAGCACCAACTACGACATGTGATTGCACGTGAACCCCATCCAAAATGATACTGCCAATACCAATTAAGCAACAATCATCGATACGACATCCGTGCAAGGTTACGCGGTGTCCTACTGTTACATCATTGCCAATAATTAATGGGAACCCTTCACCATTAATTTCACTGGCATGTGAAACGTGTAAAACGGAAGCATCTTGGATATTGGTGCGATCACCAATACGAATATAATTTACATCGCCACGAATAATGGCGGTAGGCCATACAGAACTATCTTTGCCAATAACAACATCCCCAATAACTAATGCGTTCGGTGCAACATAAGCTGTGGCATCAATAGTAGGATAAATATCTTGATATGGTGTAATGTTCATTTAAGTTACCCTTTCAAAATCCTTGAGCCATAATTGACCTGCGGTAGTTAATTTGATAACACGAGATTTCTCTTTAGAACGTATTATTAATCGATTATCTAGTAAGTAATTTAATAAAGCGTCACCTAAGCTACCGGCTATATGATATTCACGCTCAGTCCAATCGAGGCATGGTTTTGCTAATTGACGACGATGTTTTTCTAATGTCGCACAATCAATTCCCAGTGTTTTAAAATAATTACGCCCTGCTTCAGTTATTAAAAAAGTTGAATCATTTAACTGCAAATATTTTTGTTGTTGTAATTTCTTGGTTAATAATACACCTAATTCGCCTGCTAAATGATCATAACAAGTTCTAGCATAACAAATATCACGATCTAATTTTTCATGTCGCGGTGGTCTTACTTTCGGACTATCTGTTAATAAGCTCAATGATTCTAAAGCGCTAGCCACTGAGGTCGAACTAATTTGATAATAACGATATCGCGTTGGTGTAGGAACATATTTGATTAACTTAGCATCCATCATTTTTTTTAAATGATTACTTGCTGTTTGTGGCGAAATATTTGCACGCAATGCTAGTTCGCCTGCAGTTAATGAGCGTCCTTCCATTAATGCGACTAACATAGTTGCTCGTGTTTTATCACCAATTATACTTGCGACATTTGCTATATCTTCTTCAAAAGTCATTTTTAGTATCTAACTCTTTTTTAGCTTCGGTTTGGATATCAAACTGGCAAAAATCGATAATGCCAAAATAATAGCTACAACAATTAAAGCCAAG
>JAGVJQ010000116.1 GCA_020051015.1 Gammaproteobacteria bacterium | reverse complement strand
CGTTGATTCGATCGCATGTTATCACTGATGACCCCACCGCCGCCAAATCGAATCCAACTAATAAACTGATTGAACTCTTCGCTTTTGCAAGTGGCGGCTTGTATCATCCCGCGCATTACTGGATCGTTGATATAGTTTAGCAAAAATATCGTTCGCTCAACTCGCCCTAGCTCTCTAAATGCAAAGTATAATTTATTTTTCCGGCTCTTTGAACAAAGCTTCCGTAACACTGTTGACGATTTTATTTTTCCTTTGTGTATAGAAATAGCGACACGCAGCATGTCGTGATAATGCGTTTCTATTAATTCAAAATCAACTGGTTTTTCTGTGAAAAGTTCATTGATATTTTCATAATAATCTTTGCTGGATGCCTTGTAATAATTGAGATGCTTGAATTGCTTAATGCGAGGCATAATTGATATTGCAAGCAAAGAAGCAAGTCCAAATAACACTTCACTTTGCGCCCAAGAATCTCCGTGAACTTTTTTAGGCTGTATGTCCGAGTCATTTTCTACGATTCCATCTAGCAAATAAACACTTTCATGTGCGCCGCATGAAATAAAATTACTAAATAATGCGATGTACTGATCTGATACATGATAATAACCCACGCCGCCATATCTGCCGTAACGAATGTGATGAGCTGCTAACAAATTTTGGGTATACATATATCCCAAAAAGTACCATCAACAGATAAACTATCACCTGGCCCCCAATGTTTTGGCAAATCAAACGTGTTGTAACGGTTAATCAATGCTTGGATTGCCTTTATTAATTTGTGATCGGTAACATGATGGTTAAAGAGCCATGCTATTTGCTTGCGAGTAAATTTTAATAGAGAACGTTCTGTTTGCGTTGGACCCATATTGCATCCATAGGACAATGATGTTGCGACAAATCGTGGTGGATAATCTGCAATTTTTGTTTCATATCCAGAATGCGGTTTAAAATAGACACTTAAATTTAACCAATTTTCTACTTCAACGATTACATCCACAATGCTTTTTATAGGCATTTCATCCATGATCATTTGTCTGATCTTATCAAGGTCAGGATGCTCTTTTTTCTTTGGTAATTTCTTTAAGATAGGCAATCCTTTATCAATGATAAGATAAGGATTGTCGTGATAATTTGCATCTACATTTTTTGCTGTTTGTCGCAGTCTATTTTGCAAATAATCAATAAATTTCCCGCGTTCTTTTGACAGTTTAACTAAATCACAAAAACCATCAACTTCAGCATCAAATTGCTCCCATGATATCAATTGTTTATTTGGATCATCAAAAATAAAGGCATCCTCTACATAGGCATCTCCGCAATTCAGATCACCTGTGAGTGTTGTGCAGACCGCGATTTCATAATAATGACGGTTGATTTTTTTGATAATTAAATTTCTTTCCCTTTTTAATCCAGTAACAGCTTTAAACCATCCATCAGATAGTAAACTTAAATCCGGTAGCAGAGGATTATTGTTATCTAACTCAATCCATTCCTTATGCGAATGACGATAATGCATAATAAATTTCAATCCGGTTTCAATGGATTTATCATTTGTTGATGATAGAATAATTAAATTCTCCAGTAATTGAAAAATAACGAGTCGTTTATTGTTATAAGGTTTTAACATCCATGTAATATGGTTCTCTCCAGTAAGCCCGAGATATTCTCTGCATTGCTCAATGAGATCATCTGTGTTTCCACCCAGCTGTTCTTCAATTTCTTGAATTTTATCTTGTGCGGTATCATTATTTTTTAAAGCGAGTAATGTCTTATAAAGTAACAAAACATATTCATCAATTTTACTGGCTTGTTCAAGACGATATTCTTCAAGTTTACTTTTTGCCTGCGCTTCTATGCTTTTAATCCACGTAATGAGCACCTGAACTAAATCATCAATAGCCGAGGCTGTTTTGATATAAATAAAAATAGTAGCTAACGCATAGCGTTTGACGGGACGCATTTCTTTCATATCATGCATGTCTGCAATCGTAGCTTCATCTTTTAATTGTTCGATGCGCGCAGGTGCTATAAAGTCCAGGTGAATATTGATTTTTTGTCGAAGATCCATCATTTTATTAACGTACTGGATGTACCCTTTGATATTATTTGTTGAAGGTTTCTTGGGTTCTAGTTTTAGCATCGACCAAGAGAAAACTTTATCATCACAGTTGTCCGTTTTTACAATGCCTACAATAATATCTATTAATTTCTTTTGTTCTTCTGATAATGCACTAAAAACTTTTCCATAATTATCATTATTTACAACTGTTCTAGCTGCTCTTGATAATCTTACAAGCTTTTGAAAAGCGGGTAACTCAAATTTCAATTTGATTAATTCGTCAATGATACAATTGATTATATCAGCTAAATTTTCTTTTGTAGCTGCTGCCTCTAGTGCCACTTTCCTCATGACTTGACGACGTGATTTTTTATCAGCGTTAATTTGCATGTATTCTCGAATAATTTTTATATGTCGCTTTCTTGCTGATTTATCATATCCACTTAAATCAATCTTGCTATCGATGCTCATCTTGTCAGCTATATGTTTTCTGATGGCGACATCTATTTTGGGTATGCCAATTGGACGCCCTAAATATTGATAGCACTTCAGGGTCATCATGAAGCCTAGCCTTGGAGCTGGTAATGT
>JAGVJQ010000064.1 GCA_020051015.1 Gammaproteobacteria bacterium | reverse complement strand
AAACGGGGTGTTGCATCATTGTGTATTGGTGGTGGTGAAGCCACAGCAATGGCAGTGGAATTAGTTTAATTTTTGAAAATGTAATTAAGGAACGTTCATGTCGGAACTTCATACAGGACTCAATCCGCGTAGCAAAGAATTTCAAGACAATGCCGCTGCAATGCAGGTCATTGTCGATGATTTAAAACAAGCAATTGCTGTGGTTGCGCAAGGCGGTGGCGAAAAAGCCAGACAACGACATTTAAATCATGGCAAATTATTACCCCGTACGCGCGTTGAAAAGTTATTAGATCCTGATACACCGTTTTTAGAGTTATCACAATTAGCTGCACATGATGTTTATGACGAAGCGGTTGCTGGTGCCGGTATTATTGCAGGTATTGGTATGGTATCTGGTCGACAATGTATGATCGTTGCCAATGATCCAACCGTTAAAGGTGGAACTTACTACCCCCTTACTGTCAAAAAACATTTACGCGCTCAAGAAATCGCTGAGAAAAATAATTTACCTTGCATTTATTTAGTTGATTCGGGCGGCGCTTATTTGCCGCTACAAGATGAGGTATTTCCTGATCGCGATCACTTCGGACGCATTTTCTATAATCAAGCGCGCATGTCAGCATTAGGTATTCCACAAATTGCCGTAGTAATGGGCTCATGTACTGCCGGCGGTGCTTATGTTCCAGCAATGGCTGATGAATCCATCATGGTAAAAGAGCAAGCTACTATTTTTCTTGGCGGTCCACCATTAGTGAAAGCAGCTACGGGAGAAATAGTTTCAGCTGAAGATTTAGGCGGTGCTGATGTTCATTGTCGTATATCGGGAGTTGCTGATTATTATGCCCAAGACGATGCTCATGCATTAGCAATTGCTCGTCGTTGTATTGCTAATTTAAATCGCCCGCACAACCATTTGTTAGAATTGAAAAATGTACGCCCCCCACGCATGAATCCAGAAGAAATGTATGGCATTATTCCTCGTGATTCTCGCAAGCCATTTGATATTCGCGAAATTATTGGACGCATTGTCGATGGCTCTGAATTTGATGAGTTCAAACCATTATATGGCAATACATTAATTTGCGGTTTCGCACATTTGTATGGCTATCCCGTAGGCATAATTGCCAATAACGGCATTTTATTTTCTGAATCGGCACAAAAAGGCGCGCATTTTATTGAGCTTTGCGGCCAACGAAATATTCCATTAATTTTCCTGCAAAACATTACTGGCTTTATGGTGGGTAGCAAACATGAGCACGCCGGTATCGCTAAGCACGGCGCAAAAATGGTAACCGCGGTAAGTTGTGTGAATGTACCTAAACTAACAGTCATTGTTGGCGGTAGTTTCGGTGCTGGAAATTATGGCATGTGTGGTCGAGCTTTTGATCCTAACTTTTTATGGATGTGGCCTAATGCCCGTATTTCAGTTATGGGTGGAGAACAAGCCGCGAGCGTCTTGGCGCAAGTAACGCGTGATAAAAAGCAAAAAGCTGGCGAAACATGGACCATTGAAGATGAAGAAGAAATGAAAGCACCCATTCGTCAGCAATATGAAGAACAAGGTCATCCTTATTACTCCAGTGCTCGTTTATGGGATGATGGTGTCATTGATCCAAAAGATACGCGTTTAATTTTAGGTCTTGGTTTAGCCGCTGCATTAAATGCACCGATCAAACCAACCAAGTTTGGTGTGTTTAGAATGTAAAATGGATGTGAATAATGAAGTTTAAATATATTACCTTAACAATTAGCAATCACATTGCCACCCTCACCTTGAATCGGCCTGAAATTCATAATGCATTTGATGATGTCATGATTGCTGAATTAATTTCAGCTTTACAGACTATTGAACATGATAAAGATATCCGATTAATGATCTTACGTGGTAATGGTAAAAGTTTTTCTGCTGGCGCCGATTTAAATTGGATGCAAAAGATGATCCACTTTAATTATGACGAAAATTTGCAAGATGCCAAAAAGCTCGCACAATTAATGAATATTTTATATCACTTACATAAGCCCACTATTGCTGTCGTGCATGGCTCTGCATTTGGTGGTGGTGTTGGATTAATCAGTTGTTGCGATATTATTATCGCTGCAGATAAAGCTAATTTTTGCCTATCAGAAACTCGATTAGGCATTATCCCCGCGGTTATTAGTCCTTATGTATTAAATGCTATTGGTGAGCGTGCTGCACGTCGTTATTATTTAACCGCAGAACGTTTTGATGCACATGAAGCTTACCGGCTTGGTTTGGCACATATTGTTTGTAGTAGTGATGAGCTAGAAAAGCAAGTTGAAAACATTGCATCACAATTACTACAAAATAGTCCTGCTGCATTAGTAGCAGCAAAACAATTAATTGCGGCAACCACGCGTGGCAATATTGATAATGCAATGATGGACGATACTGCACATCGCATTGCTGTCATGCGCACCTCGTTAGAAGGACAGGAAGGTCTTCGCGCTTTTCTAGAAAAACGAGCACCAAAATGGCAAAAGTAAATAAATTATACCGATACGGAGTAATCAATGAATGTTTAATAGCATACTAATAGCTAATCGAGGCGAAATTGCCTGTCGTGTAATACGTACGGCTCGACGAATGGGCTTACGCTGTATTGCCGTTTACTCCGATGCCGATGCCTATGCACCACATGTTAAAATGGCAGATGAAGCGTACCATATTGGCCCTGCTCCCGCGCGCGAAAGTTATCTTGATGCTGAAAAAATATTAGCTGTTGCAAAACTTGCTAAAGCGGAAGCCATTCATCCTGGTTATGGTTTTTTATCAGAAAATGCTGAATTTGCTAAGCAATGTGAAGCTGCTGGTATTATTTTTGTCGGCCCCCCTGCCTCTGCAATTACGGCAATGGGTAGTAAAAGTAATGCAAAACAATTAATGGAAAAAGCAAATGTTCCATTAATTCCTGGTTATCATGGAACCGACCAATCCACAGAAGCTTTCACGACTGCAGCTAAAAAAATAGGTTTCCCTGTGTTATTAAAAGCTGCTGCTGGTGGTGGCGGCAAAGGCATGCGTGTAGTAAATAACGCTAAAGAAATGGAAAGTGCATTAGCCGCTGCAAAACGCGAAGGCTTATCCAGCTTCGGTGATGATTATATTTTACTGGAAAAATACCTAGAAAAGCCACGGCATGTTGAAATTCAAGTATTTTCTGATAAACATAATAATCACTTATATTTATATGAGCGTGATTGTTCTATTCAACGTCGTCATCAAAAAATTATTGAAGAAGCACCCGCTCCAGGCATGACTGATTCATTACGTCGTGCCATGGGTGAAGCTGCTGTTGCTTGTGCCAAAGCAATTGGTTATGTTGGTGCAGGTACCATTGAATTTTTACTCGATGAAGATGGCCATTTTTATTTCATGGAAATGAATACACGGTTACAAGTCGAACACCCTGTTACCGAGATGATTACTGGATTAGACTTGGTTGAATGGCAATTGCGGGTTGCAGCTGGTGAAGCGATGCCATTAACACAAGAGCAAATTCCATTGCACGGTCATGCCATTGAAGTACGAATTTACGCCGAAGATCCCATGCATGATTTCCTACCATCCATTGGAACTATTCACTATTTGCAGCAACCACTTGCTCAAAATTGGTTGCGAGTTGATACAGGCATTGAAACAGGGAGTCAAATCAGTCAGTATTATGATCCCATGATTGCAAAATTAATTGTTTGGGGTGAAACGCGTTCGCAAGCTATTTTACGTCTAATTCAAGCTTTAGCACATTATCGTGTCTGTGGCGTCCAAACGAATCTTGCCTTATTAGCTCGTATTGCTTGCAATCCAGATTATCAAGTTGCCAATCTTTTCACACATTTTATTAGTCATCATCATGATCAATTGTTTTCTACTGCCGATCAAGCAAACGATGATCTTATTGTGGCTGCTGCGATATGGCATACATTACATCATCAAAATCAACTCAAACAATATGCCAATCAATATCATCAGGAAAATTCCCCATGGTTTATTGGTAAAGCATGGCGTATGAATATGCCCGCTGAACAAACGTTAACTTTTAATGTCAATAATACCATCGATACGGTGAATTTAATTGAAACGCCAGATGGTTATAAAGCAAAACTCAACAATCAAGAATTTGATGTTTCGATTATGCAACATACGGAACATCATTTAAGAATAAGTATTAATCAAATACAACATGATTATACGATTGTTGCTGAAGCTAATCATTTAACGGTCTTTAATCAATTACGTAATCTTACTGTGTCATTAGCGCAAGATAAATGGGAAACTGAAGACGGCGATGCCAGCGGTGGTCATTTACGCGCACCGATGCCAGGTACAGTCACAGCTATACTTGTTAAACCGGAACAAAACGTGAAACGTGGAGAAGCTTTAGTCATTATTGAAGCAATGAAAATGGAACATACCATTAATGCCCCAACTGATGGCATTGTTCGTGAAATATGTTATGACGTGGGTGATAGTGTTGATGAGGGTAGTGAATTGGTGGTTGTAGAATAGATTCTAATGGAGAACATTATGTCAATGCATGATTTGCATAAAAATAATAAATTACCCAAGCACGTCAAAATCGTAGAAGTGGGTCCGCGTGATGGATTACAGAATGAACCTCTCAATATTCCTGCGTCACTCAAAGTTGAATTAATCGAGCGATTGGTTGCGTGTGGTTTATCTTATATTGAAGCAACCAGTTTTGTATCACCAAAAAAAATTCCCCAACTTGCCGATAGTCATGAAGTGATTCAACAATTAAAACGTAAATCGGGTGTCACCTATGCCGCTTTAGTTCCCAATTTACATGGCTTAGAAAATGCCATTGCCACTGACATTAAAGAAATTGGTTTTTTTACCACGGTTTCTGAAACATTTTGTCAAAAAAATATTAATTGTTCAATTGCAGAAAGCTTACAACGATTAAAAGATATGTTGCCGCTCGCTAACGCTAATAATATCAACATTCGCGCTTATATTTCTTGTGTGTTGGGTTGCCCTTATGAAGGGAAAATTGATCATCAACACACCGCTAAACTTGCTAAACAACTCATTGATTTAGGTTGTTATGAAGTTTCGCTTGGGGATACGATTGGTGTAGGAACTCCTGGTGAAGTACAAGACTTATTACAAAAAACCATGCTCAATGTGCCCCTACCCCAATTAGCCGTGCACTTTCATGATACCTATGGTCAAGCATTAGCAAATATTTTTGCTGCTTTGCAAATGGGTATCAGCACGGTTGATAGCTCTGTTGCAGGACTCGGTGGTTGTCCTTATGCAAAAGGCGCAAGTGGTAATGTTGCAACAGAAGATGTGGTATATATGTTAAATGGTTTAGGAATAGAAACTGGCGTTGATCTCACAAAGTTGAGTGAAGTTGGCAGTTGGATTTCTGCTAAGCTTGGGCATGGCACCCGCTCAAAAGCAGGTAAAGCGTTGAGCGGTGAATAATAATATGTAGCCCGGCGTGAACGCGTTTTGAGAATGGAAAATTATAGCGCTTTGATAATCGAGAAAACTGAAAAACGTTTGTTAACGCGTGAAACCCGGGAGCCGTCGATGAGCACGCTCCGACCCGGGCTACATTTTATTATTAGAAAGAAAATAGTAATTATTAAAGATTTTTTTACAAGGAGTAAATTATGATCGCAGTTAAAGGGTATGCCGCAAAAACAGCAAAATCTCCGTTAGAGCCTTTCTCTTTTGAACGTCGCGAACCCAAAGACAATGACATATTGATTGACATTGCTTTCTGTGGTGTGTGTCATTCTGATGTCCATCAAGTACGTGATGAATGGGGTGGGAGCACATTCCCTATGGTACCAGGTCATGAAATCGTCGGACACGTTGCTAAAGTCGGTAAAAATGTTACTAAATATAAAGTGGGTGATTTAGTTGGTGTTGGCTGTCTAGTTGATTCTTGTCGTACCTGTCATCCGTGTAAAGACAGTGAAGAACAATACTGTGATACGGTTCCTTCCTGGACTTACAATGGTGTTGAACAAGATAAAAAAACCCCTACTTTTGGTGGTTATTCAGATAAAATAGTCGTACATCAAGATTTTGTGTTAAAAATTCCAACCAACCTTGAATTATCTGCCGTTGCCCCCCTACTTTGTGCAGGGATAACAACCTATTCCCCTTTACGTAATTGGCATGTTAAACCTGGTCAGAAAGTCGGTATCGTAGGGTTGGGTGGTTTAGGCCATATGGGTGTTAAATTTGCTCATGCAATGGGTGCTCATACTGTTGTATTAACCCATTCACCGCAAAAACAAGCCGATGCTCTACGATTAGGCGCAAATGAAATTTTAATCTCAAAAAATGCTGATGATATGCAAAAGCATGCAGGTACGTTTGACTTCTTGTTAAGTACCATTTCCGCTCCTTATGATATTAATGCTTATTTAAACTTGCTCAAGCTAGATGGCACCATGGTGATCGTGGGTGTGCCAGAAAAAGCCTTGGAATTACAAGCATTTTCACTCATTGGCAAACGCCGTAGATTAGCTGGTTCATTAATTGGTGGCATAGAGCAAACCCAAGAAATGTTAAATTTCTGTGGCCAACATAATATTACTGCCGATATTGAAATTATTCCGATTCAAAAGATTAATGAAGCCTATGAACGCATGATAAAAAGCGATGTACGTTATCGATTTGTAATTGATATGAAGTCATTGTCGCTTTGATAGATGAAATCTGGGTTAGATGATATTGCGTAAGGGCGTATTGCATATGCCCTTCTTGCCACACCACGGATCCTATGTAGGGGCGTATTGCATACGCCCTTTTATCAAACATCAAATATTGTTCATCCTGTACAATATTTCAGACATTACTATACCAATGTCTTTGTCAGATCAATGATTCGGCAAGGTGGGCGTATGCAATACGCCCCTACGTTAGATCGGCGTAAATGGAAAGATGAATATATAGAATGTGTACTTAGACATAGTCAGATAGCATTCATATTTCACTGGCAAATTTTAAAATCTCAGCTAACTTTATTAAACACCAAACAAAATGTTGGTTTGTTAATATTTGACCAGGATAAATTGCTAACGATTTTGTGGAAATTTTTTAATCAATTTTCACGTCACCCAAGCTCTGCCAATTTATTCGTTATGACACTACGCAATAAGGAATAGCAATATTTCAGGCGCTTTTGTCACCGCTAAATTTTAACGAACAACGAGAGAAATTCAGGTAAGGAGCACAACATGTTTTTAAGTCATTTCGGTATACTTAAACGTATTTTTTCTGCACCAAACAGTTCAGCACAATCTGTTTATGATGCAAAAGCGCAATTATTTGCCATTAAAAAACAATTTAGCTTACGAATTAAAAAAATTTTTGATGATAATATCAATCAAGCCGCCGCATCCTTTGAAATTTCACCACGGCAAATTAAAGCCATTATACGAAATATTAATTGCCAACCATTATCATCTAACCCAACATTTGATAGTTGGTTAGAGGCTTTTATAGCAAGCAAAATTTATTTTTATAAAAATTTAATTACTATTCAAAATAAATTTGGTTTGTCAGCTGATATCCTCGACACCATCGAGGCTGAAGTTCAAATCGCTCAACAATTAGCAAGAAATCGTTGTTCGTCGGTATTTAAAATGCGTTTAACCGTACAAGCTACGGAATGCAAAAATGAATTAGAGCACAAGCATCTTTCACCGCAAGTAAAAACTGCCATTAAAAAATTGGCCAGTCACATGCGTGTGCAAGAGAAGCAGTTATTACAATCAGAAGATGAGTTGATAACACATATTTTACCAACTGAGCAACACATGCCCAAATATCATGCGCTGCATGGGCATTCAGCGAGTTAAAATAAAAATGCCAGTTTTACACTGGCATTTTATTTACTATTTATATTACGCCGCTACTGACATTGTAACAGGTTGTTGATTGACTTGAATTAAATGACGTAAGGCTGAAACTTGTGGTGCCATTTCTAAATATAACTTTTCAGTTACAGGTTTACGGAACAAACTAATTGAAGTTCCTTTATACTGCAATGTTGACGCTAATGAAGTTAACTCTAGAATATCCTTATTATTAACAAGTTTATTATCTTTAATATCTGCACTAATTGCATCAATTAAATGATACAATCTAACTATGGTGGTTGGTACCCATTGCGTGTTTTTCTTACCGTCACACTTGATTGCCGTACCAGTCAGCAAGTTATCATACTTACCTGATTTTAACTCTTCATAAATTTTTCTTTTCATTTGTTGTAATGCAGTTCGAATCGCGCCATTGGCAGGTAAATTATTTGCTGGAATGGTATTCAAATTAGAATAGCTATCTTGAATATTACCTGCAAACATACGCATAGAATTATGGCTGTCTTGCGTGGAAGTAGAACTTGAGCGTGAACGTGTACCTTGAGAAAAAGTTAACTGATTTGCTGTCACAGGCAATGACTGTCCTAAAATCAATCTAGGATTCTCTCGTAACTCTTCGCTATTTAAAGATCTAAAATAATGCTGTTCTTCTCTAATAGCAATTAAATAGTCTGGTAATGCATTTTCTTTAGGGAACTTCATCTTGTGAATATCATTATCATTTGCTAATAATTCACTGTGATGAAGAATCTCTGGATTAGCTGCTTTTGCAATGATGTCTTTTTGAGTATCTTTTGGTAAATAAATATTGGGGAATTTAGTACCTCGCGCACCATCAGCATTTTGCTTTGCTAAATGCTGTCCATGACCAGACAAATAACGTCGCGTATAGATAGCAATAAAATTTGCACGTTTTTGTAGTTTAGTTTGATCATCTTTTTTATCAAATGCATCTAATAGACGGGGAACTTCTTTGTAAGTATCAATATATTCTTCAATTGATTTACGATAAATATCACATAGTGTTGCACGATCTTTGTTGCTAATACATCCATTAATCACTCGCCACTCGAAGCCTAATTGAGCTAATCGAGCGCTAATGACTACTAATAATGACGCTATATGTAATTCACGATTATGATTTCGCGATTTAGCTATTTCATACAAACTGAAATTCAAGACGCTTTCTAACTCATTAATCAAGTCATCTAAAATTTTATCCTTACCTGCATTTGCTTGACGCGCTTCTTTAACTAAACGTTGGTATTCATCAGCAACTTCACCGGCATAAGTAGGCAATACATGACGACCAGGATTTAATGCATTATTTAATGAAAAAATATCTACGTTTACAGAATAAGTTTGTCCGTTTACAACGACTTTTTTTGTTTTATATTTTTCGCGTAATACTTTTACTGCATATTCTTTATCCTGATTCATTTTATAATCAGGCAAACCGGGTATTGGTGTAACCAGGGTAAGATATGGAATTTTAATTTTGTGATCTTTTTGATTAGGGTTTTTGGCAATAACAGCTTCTATTTCATGTTTAATAGTTTGTTCAAGATTAACAACTGCATTTGCTCGTTTTTGCTTAGCATCAACGCCTTCTGACTCTTTAGCTCTTGATGAAATATGACCAATTTGGGTGCTTTCACTGAAAAAGCGCTCTTCACCATTTTCATCTAATAATAAATTACCTGATCCCCGACCATTTCGAGTTCCCCGGAAATTATCGGCCCGACTCGATGCGACATATAATGCTTCAGGGTGGCTGCCAACGGTAACCATTAAATTTTCTAGCAACAGTATGACAGGCGTTGATAACTTAGTCGCACCTTTATACTTACTTAACAAATTTACCTGTCGCCCGTTGTCATCCGTTGTCATATAACTTCGTATTGGGGTAGCAATATCCACCGCAAAATTGCCATTTTCCGTTTTAGCTATGGTATAAACCACTTCTCTTGGTTTGACAGCCAAAGCACATTCTTCTGCTCTATCTAGTAATTCTTGAGTTTTATTTAAATTAGAAACAGAAAGTCTGGTATCTGACAAAAAGCCCATCGCTGGGGTGGCAAGAATGGGATGTAAACTTACATTACAAAAATGGGTAAATTGACTGATTAACTCTCTAGCTTGTTTTAATTTTTTATTATTATCAATAGGATTTAATGCCTCAAGCTTCATCTTCGTTTGCGCAAGCTTAAGTTTAATTAATGCACGACAGTCAGCGTAAAGTGCTTGTCTTTGGACATACAGTGTTTGTGTATCTGCTGCTTGCATACAGTTCAGTAAATGCTCAACGCCAGAGTTGATTGAAGCTAAGCGATCAAATTTATCTTGCAAATAATTTACTTCAATAGCTCCAAATGCAACGACACCTTTGGGTAATTCCATACCATTAACCGGATTAAACCAAATAAAGTCTTTTTGACCTGGCAATATTACATCAGCAGGCGAGTGTGCTTTAATCGCTTTATGCAATTTTTGAACATCCTTGGGATTAATTCCTTGGGCAACTCTGAAAACGGCCTTAGTCATGGTATAGTTAGTTAACAGCAAATGGGTGCTATTACATCCTCCTGTACTTATCATCTAACAGAAAGATTAACAAATTCTGAAGATATCTTAATATTTGAAAAAAAATGTTTGTGAATAAAAACTGCCCAAGCTGTAGGGGGTATAGCATACGCCCACTGTGTTGGAACAGCGGAACACAGAAAGTCGAGATTTTATGCTCAACATAGTAGAATTATCAGCAAATTACTTAAATTATTTCTTGTAAAAGGTCGAATATGCGTAACGTTATCAAACGAATAGATTACACCCCACCAAACTACTGGATTCAATCAGTTGAGTTAACTTTTGATTTAAATCCTCATGAAACTCATGTCATCAATACTATGCAAATTGTGCGTAATCATCAAAAACCGGTAGCACCTTTAATATTAAATGGTGAAAATCTCAAGCTTGAACAAATTCAATTGAATGGCACGATTCTTAGTAAACATGAATATCACATTGATGATCATTCACTAACACTCGAAAATTTACCTGAACAATTTGAATTGACCATTACTACATTAATTCATCCTGATAAAAATACCGCGCTCGAAGGCTTGTATATTTCGAATGATATTTTCTGTACGCAATGTGAAGCACATGGCTTCAGATGCATTACGTATTTCTTAGATCGTCCAGATGTCATGACGCTATTTAAAACCAAGATAATTGCCGATAAAAAACGCTATCCACAACTATTATCCAACGGTAATTTAATTGAACATGGTAATTTGGAAAATAATAAACATTATGCAATATGGCAAGATCCGTTTAAAAAACCCTGTTATTTATTTGCTTTAGTTGCTGGTGATTTAGATTGCCTTGAAGATCATTTTATTACGCAAAGTGGCCGTGATATTACATTACGTATTTTTGTAGAAAAAGGCATGCGTGAACGTTGTCATCATGCCATGACCAGTTTAAAGCTCGCCATGCGTTGGGATGAAGAAAAATATGGTCGTGAATATGATTTAGATATTTTCATGATCGTTGCCGTCAGCGATTTCAATATGGGCGCTATGGAAAATAAAGGCTTAAATATTTTTAACGCCAAATATATTTTGGCTGATCCTGAAAGTGCAACCGATGCTGATTATGAAGGCATTCAAATCGTAGTTGGTCATGAATACTTTCATAACTGGACGGGTAATCGCATCACATGCCGTGATTGGTTTCAATTGAGTTTAAAAGAAGGTTTAACAGTATTTCGCGATCAAGAATTTAATGGTGATATTACCTCACGCGCCATTGCACGAATCGATGATGTCATTTTATTACGTGCATCACAATTTCCTGAAGATGCAGGCCCATTAGCGCATCCTGTCCGGCCAGACTCATATCTTGAAGTTAATAATTTTTATACCTCGACCGTTTACAATAAAGGATCTGAAGTCATTCGCATGATGCAAACCCTATTGACAGCAGAAGGTTTTCGTCGAGGCATGGACTTATATTTTGATCGTCATGATGGACAAGCAGTAACGTGTGATGATTATGTCAAATCACTTGCTGATGCAAACCATGTCGATTTAACGCAATTTAAACTTTGGTATAGCCAAGCGGGAACACCAACAATTAAAGTAGAAGAACGTTATTTGCCAGAATCACATCAATATGAATTGGTATTAACACAGAGCTGCCCAGCAACACCTGGACAGTCCGAAAAACTACCTATGCATATTCCTGTTAAAATTGCTTTATTTGATCAAAATGGTAATAAACTATGGGTAGGTAAAGATCAAAAAGAAAAAACCTTAGATTTAAAAAATGCCGCTGAAATATTTACTTTTTCTAACATTACTCAACGACCAGTATTATCAATTTT
>JAGVJQ010000082.1 GCA_020051015.1 Gammaproteobacteria bacterium | reverse complement strand
TTCATCAATCAAAGAATCATAATCCAACAACTCAGTGATAAGCTCCCCCGTTTTTTGGAGAGTCTTTTTTTTCTGGGTGCTATCATTGATAGTTTGGATTTGCTTGATGGTATGGCTGATCTCTCTTATTTTGGCAAATGTATCGATAATCGCTAACGTGGTTGCGGTTGCCTGTTCACTTTTGAGGATAGTTGCCAACATATATAATCCGCGTTCAGTAAATGCTGTGGGAAGCTTTACTTTTCCACCTTTGATTGAAGTCGCAAATTGCGACTTCAATGTTATCCATTCATCTTTAGTAAGCTCAATTAAGTAACCTGATGGAAATTTTTCCAAGTTTCTATGAACTGCTTCATTAACGCGCTTGGTCTCAACGCCATAAAGCTCAGCCACACTGCTGTCTAGAATAACTTTTTGATGACGTATCTCGATTATTTTATCAATAATTTTCTCATATTTGATAATATCCATGGAAGAGCTACCTTATACATGAACTAAGTCTTGTCGTATAAAAAATCTTGTATCAAATTGAAGATAAATTCTTTTAATATAGAAAATTGAATGGTTTTACATGGTTTTTATTTAGAAAATTTGATAAGATTTAGTATTATGATATATTTAAATTCATTAAATAGCAATCCATTTGAACATGAAAAAAGCCATTGCCCCGGGTAAATTAATTCTTTCAGGTGAACATGCTGTTGTGTATGGTCAGCCAGCATTAGCTATGGCGGTTAATCGTTATGCACAAGCGTGGGTGAGTGAGCAACATGGCCGATTCATTGCATTTGATTTATTAAATTTACAATATCACAAAAACATGACCATGAAAGCGTTGCATAAACTAAAGCAACGTGTACAAACCAGTTATGAGGGATTTTTACGAGGCGAAGTGCATATTCGAGATGTGGTAAAAATTCCAGGTGAATTATCAAAATACGCATTTACTCACTTGCTAGAAAAAGTAAACCATCAATTAGCTGATGGGGTAAAATTAAGTACTCATTCGGATATTCCTGTTGGTTGTGGTATGGGATCATCTGCCGCAATGATCTTATGTGTGATGCATGCCATTGCCTTGCAACAAGGATTGCATTTATCACCAGAAAGTTATTTAGAACACGCAAAAGAAACTGAAAATTTGCAGCATGGAAAATCAAGTGGCGTAGATTTGCAAGTGTCATTGCGCGGCGGTTGTTTGCGATTTCAGCAAGGAGTTGTGCATTCGCGTAGTCTTCCTGACATGCCACTATTTATGGTTAATACCGGTAAACCACAAAGCACCACGGGTGAATGTGTCAGTGCGGTAGCGTCTAAGGTTGATCATCCCGTGATATTAGCTGATTTTGCTGCAGTGACTAATGCCATGGATGCCGCCATTGAATTACAAAATCTTGCTGAATTTCAGCGTTGTATCCGAACCAATCATCAACTATTGGTAAATATTGGCGTAGTCCCTGAAAAAGTACAACAATTCATTACTGCGATCGAGCAATCTGGTGCAGCAGCAAAAATATGTGGCGCTGGTGCCATAAGAGGTGAGGCAGCAGGTATTGTATTAATTGCAGCAGAATCTATGCCACAACAAATTTGTGAGCAATTTGGCTATCAAGTGGAAGCAATCACTGGAGATCGTCTTGGTTTGCACAGTGTTTAAGACTTCTGCGCCTGGCAGCTTAATGCTGATGGGTGAGCATGCTGTTTTGGCAGGTAAATTAGCTTTATGTGCAGCAGTGGAACAGCGAGTGTATGTCAGTTTGCAGCCACGCGCTGATAAAAACATCTGTCTTTTTTCAAATGCTTTCCCTGATTATCAAACAACAGTAGAAAAAATTAATATTGAAAAACCATACCAATTTGTATTAGGTGTGTTATCTGCTTATCAAGCAGATTTAATGAGTGGATGTGATATTCGCATCGATGCAGATTTTTCACATACTATCGGTTTTGGTTCATCTGCTGCTGTTACTGTTGCTATGGTGGCAGCAATACGGCAATGGCTTAATTTGTCCATAGATTTACCTGCGATTATGCAATCAGCACGCACTATTGTGCGTCAGGTACAAGGCCGTGGTTCAGGTGCTGATGTGGCGGCAAGCACATATGGCGGCATTGTTTCGTATCGACAAGATGACGTTGCACCAAAAACATTAACTTCATTACCAGACTTAACGGCAGTATATTGTGGTTACAAAACCACAACGCCAGAAGTCATTAAATTTGTTGCAGAGCGTTTTAAAGATAAGCCAAAAGAATTAGTTAATTTATATGAGCAAATTGATTTTTGTACACAAGCAGCAACGACAGCATGGCAGCGTGCTGATTGGCCATTAGTTGGGCGTTTGATGAGCCAACATTTTAAATTGCAACAAAGCTTAGGAGTAAGTGATACTGCATTAGATTATCTGGTAAATGCCTTGCAACAGCAACCGCAATGTTATGGTGCAAAAATTTCAGGATCAGGGTTAGGTGATTGTGTTATTGGCTTAGGTCAAATTGAATCACAATTATTTCCTGATAAAAAGCTTGCCGATGCACAGCAATTTATCGTAAAGTTGAGTGCCTCAGGAGTAAATTTTTTATAGACTCTAGCGTTGTATTTCAAAAGGAAGTTGCATGGGCCACATTATCGATCATCGCGTTTTGGTTATCACCGGCGGCAGTCGCGGCATTGGTTTAGCTACACTCAATCAATTTATTAAAAATAATTGGCGCGTGGTTAATTTAGCACGCAAACCGTGTGATGTAGTTGGGGTGACCAATATTGCAATTGATTTACAGCATTTGTCGAAAGCACAAGAAGATTTAAAACAAGAGTTAAGTGCTGAATTGGGAGAGTCATCTGTCATTAGCTTAGTACATAATGCCGGGGTTTTTATCAATGATAATGTGGCTGAGCAATCCGCTGAGACGGCACGAGCTTTATTTGAAATCAATGTAGTAGCGCCAATCATCTTAAATCAAATTGTAATACCGATGATGGCTGAAGGTTCTTCAATTATTTATGTTGGTTCAACATTAGCTGAAAAAGCAGTTGCTAATTGCGCTTCTTATATTGCTAGCAAACATGCTGTGGCTGGCTTGATGAAAGCAACCTGTCAAGATTTAGCAGGGAAAGGAATTCATACTTGTTGCGTCTGTCCAGGCGTTACTGAAACGGAAATGTTAAAAGAGCGCTGCCAACAAACACCAGGTTTGCTTGATACCTTGTCAAAACTATCAGCTTATCATCGATTAATTAAACCTGAAGAATTAGCAGAATTAATCTGGTTTTGTGCGAATCACCCTGTCATTAATGGGTCGATGATTCATGGTAATTTGGGGCAAGTGGAAAGGTGAGTATTTTCTTCAACAAAAGGCCACTTTTAATTTACCAATGGTATTAAGTTTTTTTGTTTTAGGCTTTATCACAATTTCAACATCTTGATTTAATAAATTAAGATAATGAATTAACTTTTCTAAAGAAAATCCTGTTAATTTTCCATTCTTTAATGCTGAAATTTTAGGTTGATTGATACCTAAAATTTTGGCTGCATCAATTTGTTTTAATTTCCTGTTATCAAGAATGGAATTTATTTTAAAAACTAATTTGGCTTTAGCAAGTTGTTCATCAGCATCCTGAAAACCCAAGTCTTCAAAAACATTTCCACTACTCTCAATATATTTAATCTCTTTTATGTGCATATTTAAGTACCTTCAAATTTATATTTTTCAATTAACATGGCCTCATTCAATCTTGATTTTATCGACTCAATGTCTTGTTTAGGCGTTTTAATTCCTGATTTTGATTTTTTTTGAAAACAGTGCAAGACATATATATTTTTTCCAATTTTAACCGTGTAAATTGTTCGGTAAGTATTTGAATTATGATCCGTTACAATTTCCATGACTGCCGGTTTAAATCCTTTTAGCTGCTTTGCATTGCTTGGTGTATGGCCTTCTTGAATAAGGTGCAATGCATAGCCAATCGAATCTTTGACATCTTCAGGCAAGTCCCTTAAGGTTTTTAATGAATCACCAAGCCATAGCAATTTTCTAGGGGATCCCATTATAATTTTATCCTAAATTTGGTATATTTTCAATAGAATTAGATTCTAGCAAGAATAAACCATACCATAAAAGATTAAAAATAAAATTCTTTTAAGAGTTATTGAGATGCCAACTCAGCTACAGCGTTGATCCTTAACCGTCTTAATTCCTCAGCCAACACCATTCCAGTCAAACCTTGTTCCAGCAACGGTTTGACTGAGACCTCATTAGCTGCAGCAAAAGCATTACGTAAGAAATCAATTTGTGGGTAGGGCCTTTCTTCAAATGTGGCACGACCACGAAAGTCAGCCATGCATGCTAATAAAAAAGCCTCGAAACGTTCAGGACGACGAAAGGCATCAGTATGCTCTAACAATTTCACTATTGTGCTCGGTTTACATTCAAATACACGATGTGAAATGCCGTGATAACGCGATGCTAAAATCCCAAGTTCACGATATTCATTTGGAATTTTTAAGCGTTTACAAAGTGCTTCAATAACTGGAACACCTTTTTCCTCATGGCCATGATGACTCGGCCAATATTCTGGTGGAGTAAGGGCTTTTCCTAAATCATGGACTAATGCAGCAAAACGCACGACAGGATCAGATGTTATTTTGGCAGCGGCATCAACGACCATGCTAGTATGAATGCCGGAATCAATTTCTGGATGCCATTTTGCTGGATTTGGTACACCAAAGAGACGATCAATTTCAGGGAAAATAACTGCTAATGCATCGCATTCACGTAATATACTGATAAACATGGATGGATCTTGTTCGCGCAATGCTTTAAATAACTCTTGCCATACGCGTTCTGGCACAAGATGATTCACTTCGCCAGCTGCAGTCATATGCTGCATTAAGGCCAGCGTTTCTGCCGCTACTTCAAAGCCTAAATGATGATAACGTGCTGCAAAGCGTGCCACACGTAATACCCGTACCGGATCTTCCACAAAGGCTTCCGATACATGACGTAATCGTTTTTGCTCCAAATCGTAATAACCACCAAAAGGATCGACCAATTCGCCACTTTCCGTCATAGCCATGGCATTAATGGTAATATCACGACGTCGTAAATCTTCTTCCAAGGTCACCGTGGGTTCAGCATGTACGGCAAAGCCTTTATATCCTGGACCCGTTTTGCGTTCAGTACGCGCCAATGCATATTCTTCATGGGTTTCGGGATGTAAAAAAACAGGAAAATCTTTGCCAACTTGGCGATAGCCCTTTGCCAGCATTTGCTCAGTCGTCGCACCGACCACGACCCAATCTCGCTCATGAATAGGTCGATTTAATAATTGATCGCGTACTGCGCCGCCGACGAGATAGATTTGCATAAGGCAATCCTGCAATTAAAGTTGGCAGTGATTATTCTACATTGAATTAGGGTGTAAGAGAATGAGAATTGTAAACAGATCCTAAACACAAATGATGGGAATGGACTTCGGATTGGATTGGCATTCATTGCGATTTCAGTAGGTTCGCGGTATCTTATCAACTATGGCAAGAAAACTTACACACCAACAACAACGTCGGGTTAAATCACTGCAAGAAAAGCGGCAACAAGTATTGACTACGGACGAAACGCTAATTGGCCAACCACAAAATGGTTTGCTAATAATGCGTCATGGCCGTAATGCCGTCGTAGAAAGTGCTGATGGCGAAATCATTACCTGTCATTTAAGACAAAATTTACAAAACATGGTGGCAGGGGATCGCGTTATTTGGCAAACCGATGCCTCTGGTGGTGGTGTTATTACAGCGGTTATGCCACGGCAATCCGTTTTTACTAAAACCATTAGCGGTGAAGGTAAACCCTTGGCGGCCAATATTAGCTGTTTAGTGATTGTCTTTGCGCCTGAGCCAGCACCAACACCAGGTTTATTGGATAAATATTTATTAGCAGCAGAATTATTGAAGCTCAAAGCAATATTGGTGCTAAATAAATGTGATTTAATGGCAAAATTACCAAACATCAATGAGCAACTTAATCTCTATCAGGCATTAGGATATCCAATATTACAAATTAGTACGGTAAACGGCTATGGTATGGCTGAACTAAAAACTATCTTACAACATGAGACGAGTGTCGTCGTAGGGCAATCGGGCGTCGGGAAATCATCGTTAATTAATGCCTTATTACCAGACTCCGATGTGCGAGTCGGTGAAATCTC
The DNA here is from genome assembly GCA_020051015.1 of Gammaproteobacteria bacterium. GTDB lineage: Bacteria > Pseudomonadota > Gammaproteobacteria > UBA1113 > UBA1113 > JABEVJ01. Next base: position 5,203 of record JAGVJQ010000082.1, on the reverse strand, counting down.
AGAAGTGACACGCTTTGGTAAACATACCACCAGTAATGCTAGACTTTATCATTTGCCAAGTGGTGGGTACATTATTGATTCGCCTGGTGTGCGTGATATTGATTTAGGGGTGTTGACGCCTATGCAAGTACAACAAGGTTTCATTGAGTGTCGAGATTTAATTGGACAATGTAAGTTTCGGGATTGCAGCCATCAACATGAACCTGATTGTGCCGTGCGCGATGCAGTAGAATGCGGTAAAATGGATAACAAGCGATATCAAAGTTTTTTGGAATTTATGAAATGAGTTATCAAGATCAACCCATTGGGGTGTTTGATTCCGGTGTCGGTGGTTTAACCGTATTAAAAGCACTAATGCAACATTTACCGAATGAATCATTCATTTATTTGGGCGATACGGCGCGTTTGCCCTACGGCACTAAAAGTGCGGATACAATTCGTCGTTATACCTTACAGACAGCCCAGCTCTTAGTAAAACGCGGTATTAAAATGTTAGTTATTGCATGTAATACGGCGTCCAGCGTTGCCTTAGAAAGTTTACAAGAAGCGTTACCAGAGATTCCAGTGATTGGTGTGATTAAGCCCGGCGCTGCAGCAGCGATTGCAGCAACTAAAAGTGGTAATATTGCGGTGATTGCTACCGAAGGTACGGTACGTAATGGTGCTTATGAGCGTGCAATTCGCGAATTGCATTCCAGTGTTGTAATTAATAGCAAAGGTTGTCAATTATTGGTTGCCTTGGCAGAAGAAGGTTGGCACGATGGTGAAATCGTCGAAGCAGTCGTTGCACGTTACTTGCAACCATTATTGCATAATACCCCTAATTTTAAGCCCGATTGTTTAGTATTAGGTTGTACTCATTTTCCAGTCTTGAGTACAGCTATTCAAAAAATTGCGGGACCTAATATTACGTTAGTAGATTCAGCGAATACGACGGCATTAGCTGTTGCGGAATTATTACAAAAACAACAATTATCACGTCAATCTGATCTACCACGCAGTTGTCAATTTTTAGCAACGGATGCGCCTGAGCGTTTTGCTCGTATCGCAACCCAATTCCTCGGTTACACTTTATCCGAAAATGAAATTGGGTTAGTGGATTTGTAACACTACAGTTTATCTTAATATAAACGACGATGCTTTTTGTTCGGGCATTTTCATGAAGGTATAGTTATTACCATCTACTTTTTGCATTGCAAATTTGCCACTTCTATGGAGGGTATCAAGACGTGGTAATGACTCCAGTGCGCATCTTGTGGTTATGTCAGGATTGAAGCTCTTGTTTGACGCTAAATTATCATGCGTAGTTCTTATATTTTTCTCATTTGATAAACAAGCCGTGGTTTTCTTTATTTCAGTAGCAGAAGTTTTTTGACAGATTTTTCTTAATAAATCATCAGTCAAGATTACTTGATTCTTTTCATTCGCTATAATAGTCAAACCTACACGTGGATTATTCTTGAAGTCAAAATTGGCAAATGTTGGAGTTGGGTTGTTTACCTCATTATCATCATGCGTTGTTGATTCTTCCTCTAAGTTAAGCTCCCAAAAACCATGTGCCATAACAATCATGGATGCAAGATGTTCGATGAGTAATTGAGGGTTAGTTTGCTGTAAATAAACATCATGTAAGTGCTTAAAAAAAGCAAGAATCTCCGTTGAGTCTACTCCATCTGTATAAATTCTTAAAATAAACTTAATCACAATATTGTTAATAAATTTCTTGCTATAAGAAAAATTTAACTTTTCTAGTAGCATATTCACATCATATTCAAAAATATCATCAAATGGTTTTTTTTCACCAAGAGCGGCTAATATTACAGGGAAAAATTTATCAGTAATATCTACGGTTTCATCGTTTTGCTGATTAGAGTTTAATTCATTAGTTTTTTCCAGCATTAAAATAATGCGCTGGGTTTCAGGAAGCGCAGCTATTTCATGATTGAGTGTAAAATTGTTATTTTCATCAAAAGTCCCAAATTGGGGAGCTAAAGTATTTTCTTGCATGGTTTTTATCATCTAATTATATTAAAAAAACCATCTTAATATAGAATTATTAAGAAAATATGAATTTTCCTGAAAGGTTAATTAGAGCGAATTGATTGAAACAGCATTAAGATGTTTGTCTTTAAATTGTTGAAAGATAAAAGTAAGTTAGAAAATTTGTTAGGCCTTAAAGCGATATTTGTCTTGAATGATAATTATTGGCCTCAGGCGGCGTTGGGGTCACGCTAATAACAACAGCATTATGCGCAGCTACAATAGTATCAAGCGTAAGTTTATTATTTTGATGACTGGAAATGACAGCTTGGCATAAGTGAGGTTGTTCTTGAAAGTTTAGATCAGATACTAAAAGGTTAACTGTTTGTTGTTTAGCAAAATGTCGGGCGTTGGCTGCGATTATAGGACTCGGTATGGTTTTTAAGATACCACTTTCTTTGTCCCATAAATCACCAGTAAGTAAAATAAGTTGAGTTAAATAAAAATCACGCTTATTATTTAATCCTTCTTGGTTCAACGATTTAGAGAATTCATATGAGAGTAAAAATTTTTCGAGAGTAGAAAAAAAGAATAAGACAGAGTCAGTGTCTGGTCGTTTATCGTACTCCATATTTCCCATACGTTCGCTAAATGTAATAAGTAAAGTGCACAGTAATTTTTGTATATCGGGAGCGATACCTAATGTTTGCCATTCCCTAATAAGCTCGGGATCATTCGGATCTTTGAAATTATTTAATAAAGTACTGATATCAAAAGGCCGATCTAAGCGCCAGCAATTATTTATATTATCAAATCGGTTTGAATAGACATCCTGTTGAAATAAAGCGCCAATTACAGATATAAATGAGAAAATATCAGATTTTGGTCCAATTCTATTATTAAGTGCTTCTGGAGCCATTGTGGCTGGGGTGCCACCGCATTGTGTGACTTGAGCTGCGTTAGCATTTTTTAATATAACGGCTAAACCAAAATCAACAGGCATTAATCTTGGTTCTTCATCCACAAAAACCAATAAAAAATTATGAGGCTTTACATCGCTATGGACAATTATGCGAGGATCACTTGCAGTTCTGTTATGTAGCAATTGTAAAAATGCAGCGCCTTCTCGACTTAAAGAAATAATTTGACGCAAAGAAAGATTATCTAGATCGGGGTTAAAGAAAGCGCCATGGTCAGAATCGATTATTAATGGTGATCCATCAAAATATTGCATCGTGAAAAAATAATAAAGCGGGTCGAAAGATCTGAGAGAGGCAGATGATCGAGCCGCAGTACCAACAGGGCTAACATCTTTGAAATATCGTTGCAAATTATGACTTTCATTTTTTATAGTTTGGAGTTGATTTGGATTATCTTTATCATATTCAAACCGCTTTAATGCAACGGGCTGAGTCTTATCAAGACGACCTGTTTCTATATCCATTGGAAATGCAACATATACTTTACCAAAAGAACCTTCATTTAAATAACAATCATTTACATCAACATAAAGATCGGTATTACCAATGCGATAAATTTCTTTTTTTTTCAGGGGAGAAAACATTTGAATAAATTTATTGTCTTTAATGGTTTCTTTATTGGCCCCACCTAAAGGACAAGTGTCAGGTATATTAGGTAAAATCTCTGCTAATCGCATAATATTTCCTTTAGTAGTAGGATGTTAATTTTTATTTTGCAAGAATATTAAGGATCTATGAAATCAATATAGTGCTTTTTTAAGCAACACACAAGATTATGTTAATACCAACTGGTAATGAATTTACATCTGACGTTGGATTATAAAAATTACTTCTTATGTTATGGTTTGATAGTAAATTTACTTAATTTTTGATTAAGTAATATTAATCATTTAATTTTGAAAACATAAATCATCACATCATAGACGATGTTTTTTTGATTCAGACGAGCTTGCTTCATGGTTGTTTTCTGCGATAGGTGTGTGTGGATAATGTTTAAGAGCGAATTTAATATAGTCAGCAGTTAACAAATTTTTTTTAAAAGCACGAATAATGGCTTCACAAAGTGGAATGTTGCTCTCAAGTGGGTAATCAGCAAGGGTTTCTGCGACAATGGACTCTTCAGCAAAAAATCTTACTAATGCATATTTAGATGGGGTGGCGTTAGGGGCCGTTTTTAAGCTAGTTGTATAATGCCATAAGTCAGCAACAATCAACGCCATTTTCGCTAACGATACGATAATTAATTTTTCAACTGAAGCAATATATGCAATTTTCTCAGGTACATTGAAATGAGTTGTATCAGTGTCATTATTCGACATAACTAATTCTATTTTTTCATAGTATTTGCAATATTGATTTAATGACAAAAAAAATTTTACGACTTCACCAAAACTAGGACGTTCATCATATTCTTGTGACTCCATGCGCTTTGCAAGAGTTTCAATGAGATTCTTTATTAAAACTGTATCTTTACCTGGAATGATAATACCATCGAATAAGCCATTAAAGTTATAAGGTATTCTTGGTAATTGAGAAAGATTATTCGAGGCAAGAAATTTATCTAGGAAGGGATTATGTGCACCAAATAGAATGAGTAAAAGTGAGACAAGTGAGTAAACTTCAGAACGTGGTCCCATCTGCATATTATATGCGGCTTCTGGAGTCATAGTATGTACCGTTCCTGCTGTTGCTCCTAAATAAGATAGGGTGGCAGTTGGTATGTGCGTTGCTAAGCCAAAATCAACTAAAGATAAGATGGCTCTTCTTTTGGCTGAAAGTGCTTTAGCTGGTGGTGGCGATGATGAGCTGCTGCCAGATTCAGCCAGTTTTTTCGTCAAGTGACGTGGTAATATTTCTTCATGGCTATTGTTCGTTGTTGGATGAGTACTAAGAGCGCCAGGATGATGTTCAATAGTTAATATAACATTTTCTGGCTTTAAATCTCGATGTAATATGGGCCCCTTATTGGGTTTGAGATTTAATAATGATTCTAAGGTTATTAATAACGTTGAAAAAGCATTCGCGCGTTCATGGAATGTTAATATAGAAAGCTGAGTATTAATAATTATACTTTTATTTTTTCCTATTTTACAAAGCACATTACCATCGATATATTTCATTGTCATGAAATGATAACTGAAAGGGCAAAAAATACTTCCTTTTAGGGGAGTGCGTACTTCACCAAGACGGCCATTAGTTTGATAAACATAATTTGCGATTGACAATTCATTCAAAATGATTGT
>JAGVJQ010000087.1 GCA_020051015.1 Gammaproteobacteria bacterium | reverse complement strand
AGTGCACCGTAACACGTTGATTTCAAAAAGCTCCCCTCGCCCCGCAGCTACACGCTCATAATTCTCGTATCACTTCTGTTGAAGCTGTGGGGGAGAGGGGTCGGAGGAGAGGGGCATCTCGCCAGCTTGCACAAATCTAGATAAATCCACTTCTCCGTCTGGTATTGAGCACTTCATTTCATTCGAAAAATGCATAGATCGTGCTAAAAACCAGCCCGACAGCCCCCCTCTCCCCCAACCCCTCCCCCGCTTCGCGGGGGAGGGGAGCACATTGTGCAATCCTGCATGTATCGTGCTTTATTGTACAAAAATTTGCGAGGATCTCTCAGTATGCAATACGCCCCACTACATCACTGCGCGAGCAAATCCATATGCAGCAAACGCTAATAAAATCACCCCACCAATAATGTTTAACCAATGAACAATGTTGGCGTTCAATTTATGGCGTGTGAAATGCAGGACACCATTAAATACACAAATCCAGCTAAATGTCCCTATAATGACACCTAGGCCAGCAATAATCACCGCGCCGGATTGAGCTTGTGTGATAGTGATTAATTGTGTACTAACAGAGGCCCAAAATAATATAGTGAATGGATTAATTAACGTTAATAAATAACCTTCAATCCAACTTTTTAAAACTGAACCAGGACGTTTGACGGTTTGTCCTTCCGTTACTGGCTTAGCTTTTAATGCCCCATAACCAAACCAAGCTAAAATCAATGAGCCAACAATACCAATCACTCTTAATATTTCAGGGTGATTTAATAAACTTAAGGCACCTAAACACAATAAAATAACATAGGTTAAATCAGCACTACATGCACCAAGACCCAGACCAAAACCAAAACGCGTACCAAAAGTTAAATTCCGACGCATCATTTCCAAATTAATTGGACCAAATGGAATGGCAGCACCCCAGCCGAATAAAATACAACTTACTAATACATGCCAGTTAATAGCCATGAATAAAACCTTTATACTTATTTAAAAATCTGCATGTCCCGGCACACGTGGGTAAGCAATCACATCACGAACATTACCTAATCCCGTGATGTAACTAATTAAGCGCTCAAATCCAAGTCCAAAACCAGCATGAGGTACTGTGCCATAACGACGCAAATCTCTGTACCAATAATAGGTTTTAGGATCCAAGCCCATTTCTGCCATTCGTTGATCTAAGACTGATAATCGCTCTTCCCGCTGACTACCACCAATGATTTCACCAATGCCTGGAGCTAGCACATCCATTGCCGCTACTGTCTTACCATCGTCATTCAACCGCATATAAAATGCTTTAATATCTTTAGGATAATTCATCAAAATAACAGGACGACCAATTAGCTTTTCGGCTAGATAGCGTTCATGTTCAGATTGTAAATCAATCCCCCATTCCACTGGATAATTAAATTTCTCACCGCTTTTCTTCAACCGTGTAATAGCATCGGTATAATCCATGCGTTCAAACGGTGAATCGATTAAATGGGTTAATCGATTGATACATTCACTATCAATTCGTTCCGCAAAAAATGCCATATCATCTGCCCGTTCATTAAGAACAGCCTGAAAAATATACTTTAATAAGCTTTCTGCCAATTGAGCATCATCATTAAGATCAGCAAAGGCAATTTCTGGCTCAATCATCCAAAATTCAGCAAGATGGCGACTAGTATTAGAATTTTCAGAACGGAATGTGGGACCAAAAGTATAAACTTTCGACATTGCCAAACAATAAGCTTCCACATTTAATTGACCTGACACTGTCAAGAATGTCTCTCTTCCAAAAAAATCTTTACTAAAATCAATAGAGTTATCATCTTTGCGTGGCAGATTAGCCAAATCTAAGGTACTGACGCGAAACATTTCTCCAGCACCTTCACAATCACTTGCTGTAATAATCGGAGTACTAATCCAAAAGAAACCTCGTTCATGGAAAAAGCGATTGATTGCCTGTGCGCAAGCATGACGAACACGAGTCATCGCGCCAAAGGTATTGGTTCGTGGCCGCAAATGAGCAAATTCACGCAAATATTCCATAGTATGGTGTTTCGGCGAAATTGGATAAGTTTCTGGATCATCGACCATGCCGCATACAATCACTTGACTGGCTTGAATTTCAAATGGTTGCCCCGCTGCAGGCGATGCTACCAATACTCCATGAACAATTAACGAACAACCCGCCGTTAATTGCAAAATCTCTGAGTTATAATTACTCAAAGAATTGGCAGCCACCACTTGAATCGGGTGAAAACCTGAGCCATCATGCAAACTAATGAATGAAAATCCAGCTTTTGAGTCACGTCGTGTTCTAACCCAGCCCTGAACTGTCACTTCACTTCCAGCAGGTAAAACCCCGCCCAATAATTGCGCAACCGAATATATTGACATTATTAACTTCCAAAGGCTTAAAATTATGATATAACTAAAGAATTAACTTTAAATACTTGCAATAGTATAACTTTTTTACGCCACTAAGGTAAAGGTATATCGATAAATGGATCTAAAACTTTTGCATAATAAACTTTTTGCGCAAGCTAATGCGGCTTATGAGCGAGATGACTTTAAAAAAGCAGAGAAATTTTTAGATAATATTTTATCGCAAGACCCTCAGCATACCCATGCGCTAACATTACTTGCCAGAACGCATGCCAGATTTAATCGCAATAACGAAGCGATTGCATGTTTGGAAAAATTAATTGTATTAGAGCCTAATGAGTATTCACATTTTTCAAATCTTGGCTTGATCTATCAACAATTAAATCAACCAGAAAAATGTCAACAATACTTAAAGCGAGCATTAGAACTAAAACCTAATTCAGTATCAGCATTACTAAATGTTGGTTATGCCTCTTATGATAATGGTGATTTTAAAACTGCAGAAGAATTCTATCGTAAAATTTTCACTATAAAGCCAGATTGGAATCGTGCGCATTATAATTTAGCCTTAGTATTATTAACCCTTGGAAGGTATGAAGAAGGATGGCAAGAATTTGAATATCGATTAGGTGCCCCTGAATGGTCTTATCTTCGAAGAAATATTATTACCCCGCCATGGAAAGGTGAAGATCTATCGAATAAATCCTTATTAGTTTATAGCGAACAAGGTTTTGGCGATATGATACAATTCGCACGATTTTTATCTCTCGTAAAGCGACCTGATAATGAAATTATTCTTGAAGTTCATAAACCAGTAGTACGCTTATTCAAAAGCATACCATGGGCCGATAAGGTCACGGTATTTAATGAACCATTACCTGTATTTGATTATCACATTTCATTATTGAGTCTTCCTTATGCTAGCAAGTGCACAACTGAATTAGGCCAAGCAGTACCTTATATCTTTAGTGAACCTGAAAAAAAGGCATTTTGGAAAGAAAAACTCGCTTCCATTAAAAAACGAAAGATTGGAATATGTTGGAGTGGCAACCCACTGAATAAAATTAATAATCGGCGTTCTTGCCCTCTGCAAGAAATGTTGCCTTATTACCTCATGCCACAAGTTCAACTAATAAATTTAACGAAAGATTATACGCCAGATGAAAAGAAATTATTAGACGATAATAATGTATTGGATTTCTTTGATTGTATAAGTGATTTCAGCGATACAGCGGCATTAATTGATAACTTAGATTTAGTCATTAGTGTTGATACCTCTATTAGTCATTTATGTGGCGCAATGAATAAACCAATTTGGATGATGCTGTATCATTTTCCAGAATGGCGATATTTGCTAGACCCTCATAAAAATCCTTGGTACCCAAGCATGATACTTTTTCGTCAAAAACAACTCGGCGATTGGAGCGGTGTTTTTAGTAGAATTCAAAAGGAGCTAAAATCATGGCTTCAATAATTTTTGACGAAAATGAAACCTTGGATAATGCAAATAAACTTTATTTTAGTGGCAAGATAACTGAAGCCTTGCAACTTGCCACTGAGTTAATTGAAAGAGATGCCTTACTTGAAAAATCATATCGGCTACAGTCTGCTTGTTATTTTAAATTACAACAGTACGATGAATCAAAAAAAGCATTACACGAACTATTAAAAATTAATAATAAAGTTGCGGATGATTATTTCAATCTCGCTCATATTTATGTTTTACAAGGTCAACTTGATTTGGCAGAAAAAGAATATGAAAAAGGGATTGCAATTACGCCTAAAAATATTAATGCCCTATTGGCATTGTCAGAAATATATACTAAAAAAAATGAAAAAGACAAAGCCATTGCATTGCTTCAACAAGTTTTAACACGTAGCCCCGAACATGCCGAGGCGCAATATAAATTAGCTATCATTCAAAACAACCAAGAGGCTATTGTTGCTAGTTTAAAAAAAGTGGCCAAGCAAAAGCCATTAGATGCAGATGTCAAATTGTTATTAGCTAATCGTTACTTAAATAATGCCGACTTTAACAAGGCCGTTTATTACATTAATCAAGCCATCGCCATCAATCCTAATTTTTATTCTGCTATTTTTCTCGCAGGATTACACTCCCATTACGTCAAGAAATGGAACGAGGCCACTAACCATTATTGCAACGCATTAAGATTAGCCTTAGATAATCCTAACCTTCAACTTGAACTCGCTAAAAACTATCTTATTCAAGGTAAATATGACTTGGGTTGGCAAGCTTTTGAATGGCGAAGAAAATTACCACAACCATCGTATATAAACTCACTATTAAATGATTATATATATTGGCGTGGTCAATCATTAAAAAACAAACATCTATTAATCTACAGCGAACCTAATAATGGTCCGACTTTTTTATTTTTACGCTATTTGGCCGACATTAAACAAAAAGATGTTAAAATCACGTTGCTTGTTACACCTGAAGAAATTGCAACAATAAAAAATTTTAGCCCTGTTGACCATGTCATCTCAGAACATGAGAATATTTCTGGTAAATTTGATTATGTCGTCTCATTACTAAGTATTCCTGATATAAAACACTTGGAATCAGGTAATGCTTCTTTAAGAAAAGAATTTCAACTACCTCCACTACTCGCCTCTACCACATATAAAAAAATTGGGTTATCTTGGTATCAAGAAAAAAATACACTATTTGCAAAAATAAATGAATTTGATCTTGATGTGCTTGCAGATATAGTCAAGAGTATTAATGCTGAATATGTTTGTTTACATCCGGAAAAGTTGAATGCCACTGAATTGGAATGGTGTAAAAAAAATAATATTATTGTGCCTAATAATATTGATAATCAAATTTCAGTAATAAATGCACTTGATCTCGTCATAACTGCAGATAATCAAATTGCACACGTTGCCGCTAGTATAGATAAACCCACATGGGTAATGACTTCTTTCGTATCAAATTGGTATTTAGGCAGTCAAGAACAAAAAACCATTTGGTACCCAGCAATGCGCTTATTTCGACAACGAAAAATTAATGATTGGTTGTTTGTGATAAGAAATATTATTAGCTCCTTATATAGCCACGCCGCCCTTACTGGATATAAATTAGAGCAATCTGAATCTATTCAAGTAAAACAAGCCAAAGCATTGTACGATAAGGGGCAATTTTTAGATTGCCTGAACTTTTGTCGAGATTGTATTCAACAATATCCTAAGCAAGCTGCATTTTCATTTTTTGCAGGAATAGCTGCAACAGGGTTAAATAACCATGAATTAGCTATTAGCAGTTTATTAAATGCTGAAAGACTTGATAATAATAATGCTGATATTTGTACAAATTTAGGTACCAGTTATTATCGTCTTAATATAACGGATAAAGCATTATATTATTTTGATCGTGCCGTAGCACTCAAACCTAATGATCCTGAATGCTTAAAAAATTTGGCTATCACCTGTTTTGAATTAGGTTTTCCAGAAAAATCCATTGCATTATATAAAAAAGCATTATCTCTTAAAGATTCTATTGAAAATCATTTTGGCTATAGTTTGCAATTATTAGGAGCTGGACATTACGAAGAGGGATGGCGTGAATATGAATATCGCTTAAAAATGTCACAACATAATTATAATTCGTTAAAAATTAATACTCCGCTATGGGATGGTAGCAATTTAAATGGTAAAACCATATTTATTGCTAGTGAGCAAGGTCTTGGCGACAATATTCAATTCTTCCGTTTTCTGTTTTTGCTTAAACAAAATTATGATTGTACAATAATTTTTGGTTGTAGTAGTAATTTGTTACGCTTAGTCAAGCAATATAGCGATCTTGACCATGTAATCTGTGAAAATGATCTCATACCAAAACATGATTATCACTTGCCAATCATTAGTCTTGCCATGCATTTTAAAATTTATCATGAATCACAATTCATGGCGGACAAACCATATATCATCCCTCACCCTATTTTAGCTAACTATTGGAAACAGATTCTTATTAATACCAAGATGATAAAAGTTGGATTTTGTTGGTCTGGCAGCCCACAACATATTAATAATTTACGTAGAAATTGTAATTTATTTGATTTTATTAAATTAATGCAGAACAAAAACATCAAGCTCTATAGCCTTCAAAAAGATATTAATGAAGATGAAAAAGAACTTTTAAAAGCTGCAAATATCGATGATTTTGGCGCCTTATTTGATGACTTAGCTGATACAACAGCAGCGATTAGTCAATTGGATTTAGTAATAAGTATTGATAGTGCAATAGCCCATTTAGCTGGCGCTATGGGCAAGAAAACGTGGCTGCTATTGCCTTATTATACCGAATGGCGACATCCGCGTAATCGCGAATTTTCACCTTGGTATAGCAGTATTAAATTTTATCAACAGTCGATTCCGGGCGATTGGCGCTCTGTTTTCCAACAAGTTGAGAGCGATTTAGTAAAATTAGTAGGAAAAACTTGAATCCTCTAAGCAATTACAATAGATTAGAGCAACTACAATGCAAGGAAATAACCATGAGCGATAAAATTAGAGAAAGTCAATTTAGACGCCTTTATGTCATGATTGGTATTATTATTGCCTTATTCCTTATTTCTGCATTACTTGAATTACGCTCATTATTATCCTTATTAATTGTTGCAATATTACTTATTACACTGGCTATTCACGATAGCTTTCAAAAACAGCATACTATTTTACGTAATTTTCCTGTCATCGGTAGATTCCGTTATTTATTTGAAATGATACGACCAGAAATTAGACAATATTTTATTGCCGGAGATCAAGATGAAACACCGTTTGATCGTGAAATCCGCTCTATTGTTTACCAACGCGCAAAAGGTGTATTAGATACATTGCCATTTGGTACACAACAACGCATTACATTCCCTGGATATATTTCAGCAAAGCATTCACTAAGTCCAACTGTATTGAATGAAAATGATGGCCGCATTACAGTTGGTGGCGCGCAATGTAAGCGCCCATATCATGCCTCCCGTCTTAATATATCAGCGATGAGTTATGGCGCCTTAAGCCAAAATGCAATTTTAGCGCTAAATCTTGGCGCTAAAACAGGTAATTTTGCCCATAACACGGGAGAAGGTGGACTTAGCCCATATCATTTGCAAAATGGTGGTGACATTATCTGGCAACTTGGGACAGCTATGTTTGGTTGTCGTACTCCTGAGGGTCGATTTAATCCAGAAGAATTTAAGAAAAAAGCCGCACTTGATGTAGTGAAGATGATAGAGTTAAAATTATCACAAGGCGCTAAACCATCGCATGGCGGTATTCTGCCAGCCGTTAAGGTTACCCCTGAGATTGCTGAAATCCGAGGTGTAGAATTAGGCCAAGATTGCTTATCACCACCAACTAACCCAGAGTTTAATACCCCTGAAGAAATGATGTATTTCATTGCTAAATTACGCGAATTATCAGATGGAAAACCGGTTGGTTTTAAACTTGCTATTGGTGTGCGTAGTCAATTTTTAGGTATTTGTAAGGCCATGTTAAAAACCGGTATTATACCTGATTTCATTACTATTGATGGAGCTGAAGGTGGTACCGGTGCAGCACCAATGGAGTTTTCTGATCACTTAGGTGAGCCCTTAAATGAAGCTTTAATTTTTGTTCATAATTCATTAACTGGCGTTGGCTTACGTGATAAAATCTGTGTCATTGCTAGTGGTAAAGTGGCAACCGGTTTTGATATGATACACAAACTTTGTATCGGCGCAGATATGTGCAACTCGGCCCGAGCTATGATGTTTGCACTTGGATGTATTCAATCGTTGCAATGCAATAAAAATACCTGCCCTACTGGTGTAACCTCACAAAATCCGCGTTTAATGCGCGGTTTAGTTGTTGAAGACAAATATATACGCGTAGCTAGATTTCACAAAGCAACTATCCATAGCTTCTTAGAACTAGCTGGTGCAATGGGTGTCAAAAAAATTGATGACTTAACACCATGGCATCTATTTCAACGCACCCCTCAAGGTATTACTAAAGCATTTGCAGAAATTTATACATTTATTGAAGATAATGTCTTGCTATTACAACCAGAAATCACACCTATGGCTCGTGATTGGGCATTAGCAAGTGCAGAAAGTTTTTAAAAAAATTAAACGATAATCAATATAGGATTCTGAATGGAAAAAAGTTTTATCAATGTACTACAAGGCTATCAGCAATTTAGAAGAAAATATGCCCTTGGCGATAAGTCAGTCATGCAATATTTATCTCATTATGGTCAACAGCCACAAATTATGGTTGTTGCTTGTTGTGATTCACGAGTTGATCCTGCCTTAATATTACAATGTGATCCAGGTGATTTATTTGTTGTGCGGAATGTAGCAAATATTATTCCCCCCTATGAAAAGGATGAGGCGCACCACGGTACCAGTGCTGCTTTAGAATTTGGCATACGCTCTTTAAATGTTGAACATTTAATATTATTAGGACATAGTCAATGTGGTGGAATTCAAGCGTTATTAAATAGCAATGAATCAAATAAAAATGACTTTATTAACAATTGGGTTGCTTTAATAAAAACCGATCATTGTGGTGTGCATGATAGTGATGATTATGCAAAATTAGCATTGCACCAATCTTATCAACATTGCTTGACGTTCCCATGGATTAACGAAAAAATAATGCAAAAAAAATTGACTATTCATTTGTGGTTTTTTGATATCAAAATGGGGCAAATTTTTACTTATTCTGATGCACAAGGCGAATATAAACCTCTTGATTCAGATGAGTGGAGTCGTTCATAATCTTTAAGAGTTGTTGACAATTATACTATGTTGGGCACAAAGTCTAACGACAAATTGGTGCTGACCAATTGAAATGACTTAAAACCGCCCCTAATTAATTGTCAACAACCGTTAGTCATTTCAAAATTTTTCTACCAAATGTTTCATATACGCAGCCATATCAGTCAACTCAACTATTTTATCGACCGCATTCATCGATTTGGCTACACCAGCCATCCCAAATACAACAGCACTTTTCTCATCTTGAATAACAGTATGACCACCAGCTTTTTTTAATGACAATAAACCCTCTGCTCCATCGCTACCCATTCCAGTTAATAATATACCCGCCGCTTGTTTGCCGCAGGTATTTGCAACCGACTCAAGTAACATGGTTATTGATGGACAAAAACCGGCAACCGCGTTACCTTT
>JAGVJQ010000014.1 GCA_020051015.1 Gammaproteobacteria bacterium | reverse complement strand
AGTTTTCAAATTGGCGAAGATTTCCAAGTCCAATTTATACCATCTGGGCATATTATCGGCTCTGCCTATGTACAAGTTAAACAAGGAGATACCACGATATTATTTACAGGCGATATGGGCCGACCGCGTGATTTAGTCATGCGCGAACCGGCACTGATTCAATCAACAGATTATCTTGTGGTTGAATCAACCTATGGCGATCGTCTTCATGAAAAAGACCACCCTAAGGAGCGTATAAAAGACATTGTCAATAAAACGGTTCATAAAGGTGGTTCTATTATTATTCCCGCTTTTGCTGTGGGGCGTGCGCAGAGTTTATTATATTATTTATCATTACTAAAAAATGAAGATGCCATTCCCAATATTCCTATTTATTTAGATAGTCCAATGGCCATTAATGCAACAGATATTCTTTGCAAGCATCAAGACAGCCATCGATTATCCGGAAAAGAGTGTAAAGATCTATGCAATGTTGCTACATATATTCGCAGCGTGGAAGAGTCAAAAGCATTAGATACTAATGTCATGCCAAAAATTATTATTTCTGCCAGTGGTATGGCAACAGGTGGTCGTATTCTGTATCACTTGAAAGCCTATGCTCCTGATCACAAAAGTACTATCCTTTTTGCCGGTTATCAAGCTGGTGGAACGCGAGGCGATAGAATTGTTAAAGGTGAAAAAGAAATTAAAATTCATGGTCAAATGATTCCGGTTCGTGCCAATGTTGAAATGATTAGTAGTGCCTCAGCGCATGCTGACTATATAGAAATACTAGAATGGCTAGACCATTTTGAAAAACCACCTAAAAAAGTGTTTGTTACGCATGGAGAAAAAACAGCAGCAACATCGATGGCCAACAAAATTGAAAAAGAGTTAGGCTGGACATGTAGTGTTCCTCACTATCTGCAAAATGAGGATCTCAAATGAACAAAAATCATCCGCACTTACATCTTAAAGATTTAGGCATTGACACTTATAAAGAACCAGTTATTTACATGCGTAAAGACTGTCATATATGTCGCTCTGAAGGCTTTGCTGCACAATCTCGAGTACAAGTTACGTTAAATAATCGGTCAGTAATCGCTACGTTAAATACCATTGAGTCTGAATTACTTTGCCATGGAGAGGCGAGTTTATCTCGATATGCTTGGGATTTTCTGTCAGCAAAAAATGGCGATGAAATTTCTATTGCACATCCTAAACCAATCGAATCATTAAGTGATATTCGATCTAAAATTTACGGACATGAATTGAGTTCCGAGCAGATCAATCACATCGTTAATGATATCGTTGCGGGTCAACTCTCTGATATACATATTGCAACGTTTCTCACGGCCACAGCGGGAGGCCATCTTAGCAATAGAGAAGTTTTTGATTTAACAACAGCTATGGTCGGTACAGGGCAACACTTAACATGGCCATCTTCTCTTATTGTTGACAAACACTGTGTTGGCGGATTACCAGGCAATCGTACAACCTTAATTGTTGTCCCTATCGTGGCTGCATTTGGGCTCATGATTCCTAAAACGTCATCAAGAGCGATTACCTCGCCAGCGGGAACGGCGGATACCATGGAAGTATTAGCGCCCGTTGATCTTGATTTAATAAAAATGCAACACGTTGTGGAGCGCGAAAGTGGCTGCATTGTTTGGGGTGGTACAGTTGCATTAAGCCCAGCGGATGATATCTTGATTCAAATTGAACGTGCTATCGATTTAGATAGTGAAGGACAACTCGTTGCTTCGGTTTTATCAAAAAAAATTGCTGCAGGCTCAACACATTTGCTCATTGATATACCGGTAGGCCCAACTGCTAAGGTTCGAAGTATACAAGCGGCAACGCAATTAAAAGAATTATTTGATAATATTGCCACTCAATTTGGCATGACTGTAAAAACAATTTACTCAGATGGATCGCAACCGGTAGGGCGAGGAATTGGCCCGGCACTTGAAGCACAAGATGTTCTACAAGTATTACAAGGTGATAAAAGAGCACCACAAGATCTACGTGATCGAGCATTGACCCTTGCTGGTCATATATTAGAGTTTTCACCCACAGTAGAACCGGGGCAAGGCAAGAAAATTGCTAAAACTATTTTAGACAGTGGCAAAGCTTGGCATAAATTTCAAGCAATTTGTGATGCACAAGGTGGAATGCGGGACATTTCTAAAGCTCCTTTTTCTTATGATGTTGTGGCAAATAATGCTGGGAACATCATTGACATTGACAATCGCTATATCGCACGAATAGCAAAGCTAGCTGGTGCCCCCAATGCAAAAACAGCAGGTGTTTTTCTTCATGTTTCATCAGGGCAATACATAGAAAGAAATCAACCACTTTTTACGGTATATGCCGAATCAGAAGGGGAATTAAACTATGCATTGTTATTATTAAAACAAAATCCAGATATCGTACAAGTGGGGGAAAATAAATGAAACCATTATTGTTCACTTTATTTAGCGATGGATCATTACTTGAAAATATTAGTAAAAAACTTGATACTAATATAACTCCAATTACACTCCATCAATTTCCAGATGAAGAAACGTACATTAAAATTGATGCTGATCTGAAAAATCAAGACTGTGTGATTTTTGACAGCCTTGATCGACCCAATAATAAACTTTTGCCATTAATATTTTTAGCAGAAACTTTGAGAGATTTAGGCGCCAGGCAAGTTGGGCTTGTTGCACCTTACTTATCCTATATGCGTCAAGATAAACGTTTTCACCCTGGCGAAGGGATTACGTCAAAATATTTTTCCAATCTATTATCAAACTACTTTAATTGGCTAATTACTGTTGATCCGCACCTTCATCGGGTTAAATCATTAACGGAAATCTATTCCATACCAACTACGGTTGTACATGCAATAGACAATATTTCTAATTGGATAAAGCGACATGTAGATAAACCATTATTGATAGGGCCTGATATTGAGAGCAAACAATGGGTTGAACAAATCGCTAATAACATTCAAGTTCCATGCTTGATTTTAGAAAAAATACGATATAGCGATCATGAGGTAGAAATTTCTGCCCCAGAAATAGAACGTTATAAAACTTACACACCAATACTTGTCGATGACATTATATCAACGGCAAAAACCATGATTGAAACTGTTAAGCAGTTGAATAAATTAAATACACAACCACCGATATGTATCGGAATTCATGCAATATTCGCCGCTAATGCGTATGATGAGTTATTCAAAGCAGGTGTTAGTGATATTGTTACATGCAATACGATTTTTCATCCATCAAATAAAATTGATTTAGCAGATGTTATTCTTAATGAA
Organism: Gammaproteobacteria bacterium; assembly: GCA_020051015.1. Classification (GTDB taxonomy): domain Bacteria; phylum Pseudomonadota; class Gammaproteobacteria; order UBA1113; family UBA1113; genus JABEVJ01. Next base: position 8,957 of record JAGVJQ010000014.1, on the reverse strand, counting down.
CTTAAGCATTATCTTAAATGGAAAGAAATACCATGAAAAAATTACTTTACTTGAATTTGTCGATATTCTGGCCATTAGGTTAACTTAGTTTAGAGGTTATCATGGATACAATGCAATGGTATAATGACACGCCAGAGCAAATTGCCACGCAACTGGTAGTTAATCTACAAGTTGGCTTGACGTCAGATGATGCAAGTTTGCGAATTAATACCTATGGTACAAACACCTTAGCACGCGAAACTCCAATATCTGCAGCCAAGATTTTTATTCAACAATTTAATAGTTTGGTTGTTTGGGTATTGCTCATTGCTACCATTATTTCTTTTTTATTAGGTGAGAAAATAGATGCCATTGCTATTTTTTCAATAGTTTTATTAAATGCAATTATTGGTTTTAGTTTAGAGTATCGTGCTGATAGAGCGATGGCCGCATTAAAAAAGTTGACCGCACCACTTGCTCGGGTTATCCGTGATGGTCAACAACAGGAAGTGCCTGCTACCGAGATTGTTCCAGGGGATATTTTGATATTGGAAAGTGGCGATTTGGTTGCGGCAGATGCCAGATTAATAGAGGCCGCAACGCTAAAAATTAATGAGGCCATGTTAACCGGTGAATCATTACCAGTGGAGAAAAACTTAAAAATTTGCCCTATAAATACCGAGTTAGCTGATCGCAAAAACATGGTATTTATGGGCACAGCAGTTGTGCAAGGAACGGGTAAGGCGGTCGTTGTGTCAACCGGTATGCAAAGTGAAATGGGTAAAATTGCGGCATTATTGCAAACAGCCACGACAGATGAAACACCCCTGAAAAAACGCTTAGATCAAGTTGCGTACCGTTTAATTTGGCTTTGCCTTGGCATAGTGGTCTTGATTTTTGCATTAGGTATCTTTTGGCGCTCAACCTCATTTTTGTTGTTATTCATGAGTGCGGTGAGTCTTGCTGTGGCGGCTATTCCAGAAGGCTTACCCGCCGTTGTGACGGTGGCATTAGCATTGGGTGTGCAACGCATGGCACGTCGAAAAGTTTTAGTAAGGCATTTACCTGCCGTTGAAACCTTAGGTAATTTACAGGTCATTTGTACGGATAAAACAGGTACACTTACCGTTGGTGAAATGACTGCCCGCAAGATTGTCATGTCAAATGGGATTTATGTCATTCAAGGGCAAGGTTATTCCAAAGCAGGTAATTTTACTTTTAATAATAATATTGTTGATGTTTTGACTGATCAATCCTTGATATCATTATTAACAGCAATAACTGCCTGTAATAATGCAGGTATCGTTATGGTTAATGATACCTTTACCGCCAGCGGCGATCCCACCGAAGTTGCTCTACTCATCGCTGCGGCTAAAGCTAGTATATGGCATAAAGATATTAATGCGATACAGCCGCGGTTACATGAATTGCCTTTTGATTCTACCCGTAAACGCATGTCAGTTATAACGCAAAAAAATGATACCATGATTGCTTATATCAAAGGGGCACCGGAAGTCATTTTTGAGCGATGTACTAAATTACTTACTGTAAATGGAATTATTACATTACAGCATAGTGACCTGGAAAAAATGCAACAGTCATGCCAGTGGTTAGCAGCCGAAGGCATGCGGGTATTAGCAGTAGCTATGCGTACGTTATCTATGCCTGAACCTTTTTCACAATATTCAACTGATGATATTGAAAATGATTTGGTGCTATTGGGATTAGTAGGTATGCAAGATCCACCACATGTTGATACCTCATTTGCAGTGAGTGAATGTAAACGTGCTGGTATCAAGCCAGTAATGATTACCGGTGATCATCCTGAAACGGCAAGGGCGATTGCGGAAGAGGTTGGGATTTATACACCGGGTGATAAAGTGGTAACGGGCAAAGACATTGATAGCTGGACTGCAAAAGAATTTACTGATTATGTGACTGAAATTACCGTCTATGCACGTGTCACGGCCGAGCATAAATTAAAAATAGTACGCGCCTGGAAAAGTAAAAGCATGGTTGTTGCCATGACCGGCGATGGGGTCAATGATGCTCCGGCATTAAAAGAAGCCTCGGTTGGCATTGCTATGGGAAAAACAGGAACAGCTGTTACAAAAGAAGCGGCTGATCTTATTATTACTGATAATAATTTTTCTGCCATTGTGGCTGGAATCGAAGAAGGGAGAACTATCTATGATAATATTGCAAAAACCCTCACGTACTTATTAGCCGGCAATACTGGTGAAATTATCGTGATGTTTGTGGCGTTATTGATAGGTTGGCCATTGCCACTGTTGCCGATTCAATTATTATGGATTAATCTGGTGACAGATGGATTACCGGCACTGGCTTTAGCAACAGATGTTGCACAAGCCGATATGCTGGCAAGGCCTCCACGCAGTTCAGGTACGACATTTATGAATCGTGCTTTTTTTCGGCGGATAACGATGGTTGGTTTATTGACAGCATCGGTAACATTGGGCGTATTTGCCTATTATTATGTGGTTGATAATAATTTAATTCAAGCCCAAGATTCAGCCTTCTCGGTGCTGGTAACAGCAGAGTTGATTCGAGCTTTTGGGGCAAGAAGTGATGACAAACCTATTTGGCAGCTGAGTATTTTTTCAAATATGAGATTGTTTTTTATCATCAGCATCAGTTTTTTAGCACAAGTTATTATCCATCATATGGTAATATTACAGAAAGTGTTTGGTATAACAACAGTATCGTGGCAAGAGTGCGTTAGTTGGATCGTTATTGGGATGATCCCTTTTCTCATCTTGGAATTAGGTAAAGGATTAAGGCAAAAACTAAAGGGAAACAAAATGTGAAAATCATTAAGATAATTGCCTTATTTATATCGATATCGCTTTTTCCCACTGTACTATTAGCTGGTCAAACTAGTGTACCTGATAAAAACTTATCAAGTCTGATTCAAGAAGCGTTACAGAATAATCCACAGATTAAAAGTGCACGTAATCGTTGGTTGGCAGAGCAATATACCATTTCGCAAGCAAGATCGTTACCCGATCCGCAAATCGGGGTAACGTATTCTAATGTGCCGGCAGCACCCGGTGATGAGGTCGATGCGCAGCGAGAGACGATGTATGGTTTACAGCAAGAGGTTCCTTTTCCTGGCAAGCTTTATAACAATGGGAAAATTGCATCATTACAGGCACAACGCTTACAACAGGACTATTACGCAACAACTTATTCCATTATTGCAGAATTAAAAAAGACATATTTTGAACTATATCTGGCAAATAAATCACGGGTTATTTTATCAAAAAATAAATTTATTCTTACTCAAATTGTACAAGAGGTAAGAACACAGTACAGCGTTGGGAAAGTGCCGCAGCAAGATTTATTTCGTGCACAAGTTGAAGTATCTCGTCTTAGTATGCAATTGATTGAGTTGCAACAACGTAGTTTAACGTTGGAAGCGGATATCAATCGCTTATTAAATAGACAGTTAAGTATACGAATTGCTACCCCTGCAAATTTACCCGTTACAGTATTTCCTTATACAGCAGAACAACTCTTTCAAAAGTTAAATTCTTTATCGCCTCAACTACAAGCACAATTACTGTCATTGCAAAAAGATAGCAAAATGATTATTGCCAGTAAATTGGATTACATGCCAGATTTTGATGTGGGGGCTTATCGAATTCATGATAATGTGATGCATACTAAGGGCTATCAAGTGATGGTTGGTGCAACAGTTCCCTTGTATTTTATGACCAAGCAAAATAACGAAGTTAAACAGGCACAATTTAACTATGCTGCAGGTACGAATGACTTAACGAATATTAAACAAGGACTATTATTACAACTCAATAATGATTTTATCATTGAGCAACGTAGCGCGGATCTTATCTCACTGGTTAGAGATACTATTTTGCCACAAGCTAATTTTTCCTGGCAAGCAGCGAAAGCTAGTTATGGTACTGGCAGGGTTGATTTTCTTACACTACTTAATAGTTTTTTGGTATTACAAGAAAATGAATTAGATTTACAAAATGAAATTGTCGATCACGAAAAAGCGATTGCTGATATACAAGCAATATTGGGGAGCTCGGTATGAAACAAGCCATATTAGTAATATATTTTGTTGGTGTTAGCTTCTTTCCCTCTATGTGCTTAGCTGCTTCTGAACATTCAGGCATGACCATGCCATCAACGAAGCCAGAATCACAAATTATTGAAATCAGTCCACAGCGATTACAGACCATCGGTGTAACGTATGCACCAGCTAAACAACAAGATCTGACAAAAACCATTAAAACAGTTGGCTATGTTGAGGTAGATGAGCGTAATGTTGCTCATATTCATGTCAAATTTGAAGGTTGGATTGAGAAAATTTTTGTTAATTTCACCGGTGAAGAGGTAAAGCAAAACCAACCATTATTTTCAGTATACAGCCCTGATCTGGTAACGGCACAGCAAGAGTATTTATTAGCATTACAAGCTAAAAAACAATTGGGAGATCAATCAACATTAGATGCTGCTTACCAGCGGTTGCTATATTGGGATGTGCCAGCACAAACTATTCAACAATTAACTAAAACTGGTAAAGTCACCAAAGACATTACTATTTATTCACCGATAACCGGTACTGTCATCAATAAAACCGCACTACAAGGTATGAAGATTTCGCAAGATAATGAGCTTTATACCATTGCAGATTTAAGTAAATTATGGATTCTTGCTGATATTTATGAATATGAGTTGCCGTATATAAAGACTGGTGAGCAAGCAATGATTTCATTGACTTATCTACCCAATCAAACTTTTTCAGCCAAGATTCGTTTTATTAATCCTATTGTTGATCCACAAACGCGCACTGTGAAAGTCCGATTTGAAGTGACTAATCCGCATGGCCAGTTAAAACCCGGTATGTATTCCAATGTTGAACTTAAAATTCCCTTAGGTAAGCATCTTGTTGTTCCACAAAATGCTATTTTATTGACGGGTGAACGTGCGGTTATTTTTATTTATCTTGGCAATGGCAAAATTGAATGGCGTAATGTGAAACTAGGAATACGTTCTGGTGATTGGGTGGAAATATTGGCAGGAGTGAAAGAAGGCGAACAAGTAATTACTTCTGCCAACTTTCTACTTGATGCCGAAAGTCAATTGAAAGGTGCAATGGGCGGAATGCAGCATTAAAAAGGCAGTGGATGCATGATTGAAAAAATTATTGATTTTTGCGCACGCAACAGGATAATTGTTTTTTTATTTGTTGCAGTATTCTCAATTATAGGCTGGTGGTCATTCAAGCATACACGCATGGATGCGTTGCCGGATATTTCTGATACGCAAGTTATCGTGTATTCAACCTGGATGGGGCGTTCGCCTGATTTGATTGAAGATCAAGTCACGTATCCGATTGTCACAGCCTTACTTTCTACGCCTAACGTTGTCGCTGTGCGAGGCTATTCCGATTTTGGGTTCTCTTATGTTTATGTCATTTTTAAAGATGGTACCGACATCTATTGGGCAAGAAGTCGGGTATTGGAATATCTTAATCAATTATCAGGTCGATTGCCTGAGGGTGTAACACCACAGCTAGGACCTGATGCGACGTCAGTGGGCTGGATTTATCAATATGCTTTAGTCGATGAGTCAGGGAAGTATAATCTCGCAGAGTTACGCACATTTCAAGATTGGTATTTGCGATATTGGTTGCGTAGTGTAGAAGGTGTTTCTGAAGTTGCAACCGTTGGTGGTTTTGTTAAGCAATATCAAATCAATCTTGATCCGGTAAAAGTACAAGCTTACAACTTATCTGTTCCAGAAATAGTTGAAAAAATTCGCATGAGTAATAATGATGTTGGCGGTAAAGTACTTGAATTTGCTGGCACAGAATATATGTTGCGTGGACGCGGGTATATTAAATCAGTTGATGATTTGGAAAATATCGCGGTGGGCACGAATGCCAACGGCACTCCGATCCTTTTACGTGATGTCGCAACGGTGCAAATTGGTGGCGACATGCGGCGTGGTGTGGCTGATCTCAATGGCCAAGGAGAGACCGTTGGCGGCATTGTTATTATGCGTTATGGTGAAGATGTCTTACAAGTCATTGATAAGGTCAAAAAGAAATTAAGTGATATGGCGCAATCATTTCCAGCCGGAATAAAATTATTACCAGTTTATGATCGCAGTCACCTGATTCATCAATCAATACAAACAGCAAATTACAATTTATTGGAAGAATTAGTTGTTGTCAGTTTATTAATTATTTTTTTCTTGTGGCATATTCGCTCAGCTATGGTGGTGATTATTACCTTACCAATTGCAATATTGCTGGCATTTATCCCTATTTATTATTTTAAAATTGGCCTTAATATCATGTCAATTGGTGGCATTATTGTTGCCGTCGGTGATATGGTGGATGCAGCTATTATTATGGTAGATAATGCACATAAACGTATAGCGGATTGGGAGAAAAAAGGTAGTGTTGGGAACAGAACAGAAGTTTTAATTGACTCAGCAAAAGAGGTGGGGCCTGCTATTTTTACCTCATTAATCGTTATTGCTGTTTCCTTTATGCCAGTGTTTACCTTGACAGGACAAGAGGGCCGTTTATTTTCACCATTAGCATACACAAAAAATTTAGCCATTTTTATGAGTGCATTATTGGCGATAACTTTAATTCCTGCTTTATTATCGTTATTTATTCGTGGAAAAATTCTTCCTGAAGAGAAACACCACGTCACCAAGTTTTTGCAACGTTTATATCGCCCCATATTAGCTTGGTCATTACAGCATAGGTGTATGGTGTTAGGAGTAGCGGTGATAATGACCATCAGTATTATCCCAGTCTATAAATTAATTGGTACCGAATTTATGCCACCACTGTATGAAGGCACAATTCTTTATATGCCAACAACGTTGCCTGGTATTTCAGTAACCGAAGCGACAAAATTATTGCAAATAATGGATCAAAAATTAAAGAGCTTTCCTGAAGTTGATCATGTCTTTGGTAAAGTGGGGCGTGCCGATACGTCAACCGATCCATCACCATTTAATATGATGGAAATTATTGTTGAGCTTAAACCAAAAAAATATTGGCGACCCGGTGTGACTTATGACAGTTTGGTTGATGAGATGGATAAAGCATTGCAGTTTCCTGGTGTAAGTAACGCTTGGACCATGCCAATTAAAGCACGCAATGACATGTTAACAACCGGCATTCGTACGCCCGTCGGCATAAAGATATTTGGTCCCGATTTAAAGATTATTGAAAAACTCGGGCAACAAATTGAAATGATTGCTAAAACGATTCCTGGCACCCGGGCTCCTTATGCTGAACGAGTTATGGGTGGTTATTTTATTGACTTTGATATTAATCGTGCTGCTTTAGCTCGTTATGGGTTAACAGTAATGGATATTAATAGCATTATTGAATCAGCTATTGGTGGTGAAAATATCGCTACCACCATCGAAGGTCGTGAGCGTTATCCAATTAATGTTCGTTATTTGCGTGAATTACGCGATAACCCTGAAAAATTAAATCGAATTTTAGTGGCAACCCCCAGCGGCGCGCAAGTTCCTTTAGCCCAATTGGTTAATATCACTTTTAATACTGGACCAGCAATGATTCGTGATGAAAATGGCATGTTAGCTGGTTACGTTTATATTGATGTGAGTGGCCGTGATATTGGTAGTTATGTTGATGAGTTAAAACAGGCAGTGCAGGCGAAAGTAAAATTGCCACCAGGTTATAGCATCGCTTGGTCGGGTCAATATGAATTTATGCAACGCGTTTATGAACGATTAAAAATATTTGTTCCATTGACATTAGGTATTATTTTTGTGTTGTTTTATTTTACTTTTCGCTCAGTAGTTGAAACGTTGATGGTAATGTTAGGTGTCTCTTTTTCGTTAGTGGGTGGTTTTTGGTTAATTTATCTTTTAGGTTATAACATGAGCGTTGCAGTTTGGGTTGGTTTTATTGCTTTAGCTGGAGTTGCTGCTGAAACCAGTGCGGTGATGTTAGCTTATCTTGATGCAGAATATAAGCCAATGCTGGAACAAGGAAAATTGGTAACATTCCAAGATTTATCAACGATGGTTCAAATCACCGCAGTATCGCGTATCCGACCAATGGCGATGGCTGCACTAGCCAATATCTTAGGACTATTGCCCGTCATGTGGGCAACCGGTGTAGGTGCTGATGTGATGAAACGTCTTGCAGCCCCCATGGTTGGTGGTGTTTTTACTGCATTATTGTTAACGCTAATTGTGATACCTGTAGTATATTTGTTATGGCGACAGCGAGAATTAGAATTAACATAATTAAACAGCATGATTGCTATAAGTTTAGAAAAGAGGTGAATCTATCGGGTTCAAATATTCATGGAACATAATAATCTTTCATAGCGGCAATATTTGAATAAATAGCATAATTGCAAAAAAGCTCTTTTAACTTGGGATATGCCCGGGGGTAGTTCATCTTCGCGCGGACCACCCAAAAAACTCCATAAGATGAGGATCTTTTTGTCGCAACCGTAAGGTAGCAAAATCTTCTTCGCTTATTGTTTTGACAAAAGTCTTGATGTTTCGATAAAAGTGTTATTATACATCCGCAATCTTCCTGATTATTTAAGTAATGAGAGACAATGAACTAAGGTAATTATATCAATTTGTTGTTCTATCCCTTCATTTAAATTAAAATAAAGTGCTTTTGGAGGGATAAACTTAATCTTATTAAGAATTTTCTTTTTATTAAGAGGCCCATTATTGAGGGGCCTATTTGGGGGCCCAAATAAACATTAATTAATAAAAAATAAATAAAATCAATAAGTTAAGCTATTGTTTAGGCTCCACCTCTGGCCACCATTTCCTCGTTTTAAAACATTCAAAATCTTCTTACTAATCCTAGAAATTAGGGGGAGAGCCGAGCCTTTATGTTTAAAAATTTTGTAAAAACATTAAGCTTATTTGTTTTTTTTAGTTTACCAAACTTAGTTCTT
>JAGVJQ010000106.1 GCA_020051015.1 Gammaproteobacteria bacterium | reverse complement strand
TTCAATGGATTAATTTAACTCATATGCGATATAATTAAATCAGAGTGACAATAAATACCATACATTCTCTAAGGTTGTTTTATAAACCTATACTTTAATGATGTTCATTAGAAACACGCCAACTAAAGGAAGTAATAATGACCTACACAATGGATTGCAATCGCACTGTTATTGATTTATTTGAAGCTCAAGTGTTAGCAAATCCAACTCTTTTAGCGCTTAAAGATAAAAATAGTGAATATACTTTTGCAACCTTAAATGAGAAAGCAAATCAGGTAGCTTATCATTTAAAAAATCAATCAGTACAATTGGGCGACTTTATAGCACTATTATTAGATCCTGGTGCTGATTTTATAATTTGTTTAATAGCAATTATAAAACTAGGGGCTATATATGTACCGCTCGATACTCATGCCCCTAAAACGCGACTAAAAGAATTATTAATAGATACAGAAGCTAAATTAATTATTACGAATGAATTATTCCAGCAACAATTCTCCGAGATAATGACAAACCGCTACACATCCAGACAGCTATTTTTAGACTCTGAACATTGTCCAAAAAATAATATCCCCAATGATATTATCCCAAACGCAGCTATTTATATGATGTATACATCGGGCTCAACTGGGCGACCTAAAGGCGTGATTGTTCCTCATCAAGCTGTTGTAAATATGGCCTTCACCGAAAATACAATCAAACTTAAAGCTGGCGACAAAATGGCACAATTTAGTAATGTGGCTTTTGACGGCAGTACCTATGAGATATGGACTTCGCTCTTAAATGGGGCAACATTATGCATTATTCCAAGTGATGCCCGATATAATCACTCAAAATTTAGAAAGGCTCTATTAGGATATGGGGTTACTTTTTTATTTTTACCGACAAGCTACCTCCATCAACTCATTCAATCAGTTCCTGAAGCCCTAAATACAATCGACTCTATCTTATTTGGTGGGGAGCAAATAAATGTAAATTTAATCACTCAGTTCATTCAATACCGTCGTGAACTGGGTCGTAATTTGATATTAATTAATGGATATGGACCTACAGAGACCACTGCCTATATTTGTCGCCAAATAATAGATACGCAATACGACTATGAACGGAGCTACCTGGAAAGTATTGGTCAATTAATTACTCATACCAAATCATATATTTTAGATGAACATTTAAATCAGGTTTCTGAGGGTGAACTGTACATCAGTGGCATTAATCTCGCATTAGGATACCATCGTTGTGATCTACAAAATTCTGAAAAATTCATAATGAATCCTTTCTTAAATGATACTCCCTATGCTCGTCTTTATAAGACCGGAGATAAAGTAAAGGTAATGGATTCTGGCGATCTGCTGTTTTTAGGTCGTTATGACGATCAAGTCAAAGTGGGTGGATTTCGAATCCATTTAAATGAGATTGAAACGGCACTGATGAAGCACCCTAAAATCACTATAGCAGCAGTAAATGTTGAATTAGGCGGCGGATCGCATAAAACGTTAACCGCTTATATTGTCTTTTCTAATGATGAGATTATCCACGCAGAAGAACTGCATGATTTTATAAAAGAAAGTCTGCCCTCTTATATGCTTCCTGCAAAATGGGTAAAAGTGAATAAACTTCCTCTTACTTTAGTAGGTAAAGTTGATAAGTCCAAATTGGAAAAAATGCCTTTTACTGATTTATCTATTCATACAGATGTTTCTTCTAATAGTTCAATTGAAGAGCAAATTAAAGGAATCTGGCAGCACTTACTCAATCGCAGTATTATCGATATCAATAAAAACCTATTTGAATTAGGTGCTAATTCTCTTTTGATAACCGATGCATGCACCAGAATTAATAAGGCTCTTCAATCTGAATTACATGTTGGTGATCTTCTCGCACACCCGACTATTCATAAATTAAGTCGTTATATAGAGGGTGATGTTGATTTAATTACAACAAAAAAACGACGCAAAGCATACTCTTCCGATATTGCTATCGTAGGGATGTCGTGCCGTTTTCCTGGTGCTAATAACTTGGACGAATTTTGGGAACAATTGTGCGAAGGGAAAGAATCCTTGCAACGATTTGATCTAGACACAGCACACAATGACGCCGATGATTATGTTCCAGCCAGAGGCATCTTAAATGAAGTCGATCAATTTGATGCTCACTTTTTTGGATTTAATGCAATTGAGGCAAGTCTTGCAGATCCTCAACAACGAGTACTTCTCGAATGTTCTTGGCACGCTTTAGAACATGCAGGGATAGCTCCTAAAAAAATACCCAATAAAATTATTAGCGTTTTTGCGGGAATGAGTGATAGTACCTATCTGCACGAAAATCTCTTAAGAAATAAGATGGTTACATCTGATTATGACCTACTCCACCAACGTATTGCTTCAAGTACCAGCATGTTAAGCACACAAATATCCTATCGTCTTAATTTACAGGGGCGAAGCGTCAATGTGAACACGGCCTGTTCAACAGGATTATTAGCAGTAGATCAAGCCTGCCAAGATTTAATTCTAGGGTATAGTGATATTGCCCTTGCAGGTGCGGCCTCGATTGTTGTGCCACAACATCAAGGATATTTATATCAAATAGGCAGTATTGTCTCAGCCGATGGACATTGCAGACCTTTTTCAGAAAATGCCAATGGCACCGTCTTTTCAAATGGTGTGGGTGTTGTTGTATTAAAACGATTAAAAGATGCTATTAAAGATAAAGACACCATTTATGCAATAATTAAAGGTCGAGGTATTAATAATGACGGAGCTGAGAAATTAGGTT
>JAGVJQ010000046.1 GCA_020051015.1 Gammaproteobacteria bacterium | reverse complement strand
CGTTACGCGGAGATAATGGCAGCGGTAAAACTACTTTAATTAAATTAACTCTTGGCGAGTTAAGACCAACTTATGGCACGATCGATAATCACAACACTCGAATAGCTTATTTAGATCAAAATATAACTTTACTTCAATCAACATTAAGTATCTTAGAAAACTTCAAATTACTTAATGCTGATCAAACAGAAAATAGTGCTTATATGAATTTAGCTCGATTTTTATTTAAAAATGAACAAGCGCATAAACAGGTATGTGATCTGAGTGGTGGCGAAAAATTACGAGCAGCATTAGCTTGCATATTAATGGCGAAAGAACCACCGCAATTATTGATATTGGATGAGCCCACAAATCATTTAGACTTGGAAAGTATTCAGCAAGTTGAATCAGCATTACAGTGTTTTAATGGTGCAATGATCATTATTTCGCATGATAATTTCTTTATCAATAATTGTAGCGTAAATCATATGATAACAGCACCATTTCATACCCACTGATAAATAACGGTATCATTAACCGGACAGCTTTGACATGAAGACCCACAATGTTTGGTTAGACGTTTTTCAACTACACGCCCTTTTTTAATAAAATGATATAGCATTTGTTGTATCACCATCGGATCTTCCTGCAATGATTTTGCAAGCTCAGATAAGCTAACATTATTTTTTTGCATTAGAAATTCTTTTAAGCTTACTAATGTTAACAATGTTTGATCCTCTTTTTTAAAAGCCTCGTATCAATCACAATGCGCATCAGAGCCCCTCTCTGGAATAATGGTTTTAGAAATATAAATATTTCCATGCCCTTTTAATGCCAAAATAAAGCCCACGTTTGTTATGATTAATCCAAGCACCCACAAGCAAGATGATAAAGGATGATCAAAAATAGTAATAAGTTGAAAAAATGTAACTGCCACTGTATATGCAATTAAAAAGCTCCAAGCTGTAGAGAAGTATGCCCATTTACTACCTACTTCACGTGCGATCGTGCCCATTGTTGAAACGCACGGAACATAGAGTAATACAAACAATAAATATGCATACGCAGCTAACCACGAAGGGAAAGCATGTTGCATATTGCCCAATGCAGATTTGCTCATGGTATGATCTGCTTCATTTGCAGTAAAAGGATTTAACATGGTTGCCGAAAATATGTCTGAAAACCCAGACTTCGTTGCAAGCCAAGCATTCTTAAGACCGCCCCATAAACTATATTCTTTTATTTCGGTGTTATTATCCGATTTATTCTGCGTATAAAGCGTATTTAACGTACCTACAACAACTTCTTTTGCCAACGTCCCAGTAATTAATCCTACCGTTGCTGGCCAATTATTTTGTTCTACACCCATTGGATGTAATAAGGGTGTTAATGCGCGCCCGGCATATGATAACAAAGATTGTTGACTACCGTTAGGATTAATCGAGCCATTAATTTCAATAGTATTCAATGTTCCAATCAAAACACAAATAGGCACAATAAATTTACCTGCTCGTTTTACGAATCCTTTTAAACGCTGCCAGGTTAACCGTCCTAATGTTCGTAAATGTGGTGCATGATAGGTAGGAAGCTCCATAATAAAAGGTGCAGCATCACCCTTTAATATTGTCGCCTTAAATAAGAAACCAGATATCATTGCAATTAAAATACCTGTGATATATAGCAAAAAGACCATCAATCCCGCATGATGTGGAAAAAATGCCGTACCAAATACCACAAAAATAGCTAATCGTGCACCGCATGACATAAATGGTGTCATTAGAATAGTGAGTAAGCGATCACGCGGATTATCTAATGTGCGCGTTGCCATAATCGATGGGACATTACATCCAAACCCAACAATTAACGGAATAAATGATTTACCCGGCAAACCCACGGCTTGCATGAAACGATCCATTACAAAGGCAGCACGCGCCATATACCCAGAATCTTCTAAGAATGACAAGCATAAAAACATCAGACCAATTTGTGGAATAAAACTGAGTACGGTATTGATCCCCAATCCAGCACCATTTGCAAGTACCGCAGTTAACCAGATGGGCCAGTGGTAAATAGCGCCTAAATATAAGACACCATCAACAAATATCGTACTTGACCCTTGATCGAATAATGGCTGTAAAGCAGCACCAAGATCCATTGAAAATTCAAACATTAAATACATCACCAATAAAAAAATGGGAATACCTAATACTCGATTTAATACTATTTTATCTAGCCATAATGTTAAACGATGATCTTTTGCGGCAGAAATTTGATAAATATGAGTGACAATATCACTAATTAAAGCATAACGACAATCTGCGATAATAATATCTAAATCTTCCTCCATTATCGCTTCAGTTTGTTCAATTAATTTTTCAGCATATTGTAATACCGATTGCTCCGCTACAACCTCTTTTGCTAAGGTATCTTGCTCAAGTAATTTTGTAGCCAATGCGTTACATATCATTGGTGAATAACTAGGATGTCGTTGTTTAATTTTTTCTTGAAGTTGATTAATTGCGGTTTTCACTGGTACTGGAAAATCAGGCACTATCGTGAGTTTTGGTTGCGTATTCGGCACAAACTCCGCGATCGCTTTTTTTAACTCATCAATACCTTGATTTTTTTTACTAACGAGAGGAAAAACGGGACATCCTAGCAATTTTGACAACTTATCCAAATTGATATGAATATTCCGTTGCTCGGCAATATCTAACATATTTACCGCAACAATACAGGGAATTCCCATTTCAAGTAATTGTAATGTTAAATAAAGATTACGCTTCAAATTTGCGCCATCAATGATATT
>JAGVJQ010000113.1 GCA_020051015.1 Gammaproteobacteria bacterium | reverse complement strand
CAATTCTACTATGCTGGGCACAAAGCCTCGATTTTCTGTGTTCCGCTGCTCAAATACTACTATGTATGCTGCGCTGCGGTACTCGAAAATCATGTCTTTTTACCTCAGCCTAGCGAATTGTAAACAGCCCCTATAAAAATGGAACAAATTTATGATTAAAGAAAAATTACCCGCCTGGGGCAAAATTTCTGGTAATGTTGGTGCGACATTTGCACGATTACCCTTTCGTCCCAATTTTTATACTTGGTTAACTGTTGTTATTGCTGCGATTGGATTATTAGCTGTCATAGTGCAACATCCCAATATTGGTTTAACGTTGTTTATCATGGCAGGTCTTTGCGACATCGTTGATGGTGGATTAGCACGACACTTAGGTGTTGCATCTGCCGCCGGTGCTTTTTTAGATGGTAGCTTGGATCGATTTGTCGATTTTGCTGTTATTTTTAGTTATTTTTGGTTGCCGATCACTACGCCATTATTCGCCGTTGGCCAATGGGTTGCGATTGCTGTTTTTGTTGCAATTATTCCGTCATTTGAAGTCGCTTATGCAAACCATCGTAAAGCTGTTGATGATCCACATGAAGTAAAAATCTGGCGTATATTGAATCGTGGCGAAATGTATCCATTGATGCTTGCTGTTATTTTAGCAAGTAATTTTAGCGCTATTGTGGCTGGATGGTTGTTAGTATTATGGGTAGTTTTAGCATTAATAACTACGTTTCAAACATTATATATTGCATTAAAATTAGCGAAATAAAATTGTAGGGGCGTATTGCATACGCCCCACTATCTTAGCGACTAGATCCTAACCGAATACCTTGTAATACTAAATCCGGTATTATCGCAGTAAAAACATCCTCTTTTTCAAACAAATAAGCAAAGCCACCAGTTCCTATGACAATAGGTTGACGCCCCTGGAAAGCTTCATCACTAATACGTTTTGTGAGCTCTTTGATTAGCCCCACCTGGCCATAATATAAACCTGTTTGTAAATGTTCTGCTGTGGTACGACCAATGGCTGTATTTGGTTTGAGAATTTCTACTGAAGAGAGTTTTGACGTATTTAATTGTAAGGAATCCATTGATAAACGCAAACCTGCAACAATAGAGCCTCCTAAATATCGCTTATCAGCTGACACGACATCAAATGTAGTCGCAGTTCCCATATCAACAATTACTAATTCTTTTCCAGGATAATAATGCATTGCCGCAATACAATCGGCCAAACGATCCGCCCCTAATTCATTTGGATTAGGAAGATCAATGGTTAATTGAGAATTATTAATGGGTTCTAATAAAAAAGGAGCGATATCAAAATATTTTAAACACGCCGCTCTTAATGAGTAATCCATGCTGGGAACAACTGATGCAATTGCAATCGATGAAACTGAGCTTGCATCAAACCCATTTTCACGCAATACGCTTTTTAAAAAAACTCCAATTTGATCGGAGGTTGCACTCGGTCTACTATCATGTCGAAAACGTAACTTAATTTCATCATTAGCAAAAAGGCCGCCAAAAATTTGCGAATTGCCAACATCAAGACATAAAATCATTTATTATAATACCTCATTCTTTTTTGCGTGAACCATCAACTAAAATTCGAAGTTCTTTTCCTGGTTTAAAGTGCGGGCTGTATTTAGGTTGAGTTTGTAACTTCTCACCGGTTTTAGGATTATGCGCCCGACGTGGTGGACGATAACGTAAACTAAAACTACCGAATCCGCGAATTTCAATTCGTTTGCCATTGGTAATAGCTTCAGTAATAGCACACATAATATCATTAACACCCGCAGCCACCGTTTTTTCAGGATAATTTGTAAAATCGAGAGAAAGTGATGCGATCATATCGGATTTAATCATGGCATTACAGCTTTCCGCTGCCTCCCTTTGAATACTTCAATTTAGTCTAGCAATTTGGTTTCAGGAACGCAATTAAGCGTTGCTCTAACCAGTATGATGCTAAACCCGGTACTTTTCCAGAAATAAAACCTACATGCCCTCCCTTTTCTGTTATTTCTACTGTAACGTGATCAGATAATTCATTTAATTGTGGTAAAACTTTGTTATTCATAAATGGATCATCTTCAGCATGAATGATCAAAGTTGGAACATTAATGTTCTTTAAATAAGCTTTGCTACTTGCCTTTAGGTAATAATCATAGGCATTACGAAAACCATGTAATGGCGCAGTAACCAAATCATCAAATTGCCAAAATGTTTTAATTGTTGCCCAATCAACATTAAGTTCAGGTAATTTTCGCACTTGATACTTGTGCTGCATATATAATTTCAGATCACGAATCAAATGCCACTGATATACACGTGAAAAGCCCTGTTGTAATTGTTGTGCAGCGATGGTTAAATCCAGTGGCACACACACCGCAACGGCAGCTTTGAAAACGGGATTGCTTCTTTTCTCGCCTAAGTATTTGAGCAATACATTACCACCCATAGAAAATCCCACGCCATAAATAGAAGTATATGGCTCATGCTGTTGTAATTTATTTATTACAAAATCAAGATCTGCTGTATCACCAGAATGATAGTTACGTTGTAATCGATTGGGCTCACCGCTACAACCACGAAAATGCATAATAACGCAGCGAAATCCTTGTGCTCTAGCAGCAGCCAAAAAATTCCCTGCATAATGTGAATTTACTGAACCACCAAGCCCATGTAACAAAAAAATAATAGGACCAGCATCATTTTTGCCTAACCAATCTAAATCAACAAAGTCGCCATCAGGCAAATTAATACGCTCTCGTTCTAATGGTAATTTAGGGACGCGCCTTAGCAACACCGGCCACAATGTTTGCAAATGCCGATTAGATAACCACCAAGCTGCTTTAAAGGGACTTTTTACTATTGGCATGATATTGTTTACTTAATTCATGAACGCTATCTATAAGAATAGACACAATTTCTGGAGATGTCGTTTTATCAATGCCATGCCCTAGATTAAAGACATGACCAGCACCGTGACCATAACTTGCTAAAATATTAGCTACCTCTTCTTTTAATCGTGCTGGCGCAGCCATTAATGCAGCAGGATCAAGGTTACCTTGCAAAGCGACTTTATCCCCCACTCTAGCCCTGGCCTGGCTTAACTCAATTGTCCAATCAACACCTAAAGCATCACAATCCGTTGCTGCCATATTTTCCAACCAATTGGCTCCACCTTTAGTAAAAATAATACGTGGAATTATTTTATTTTCATTCATTCGCTGTAACTTGGTCAATATCTTTTGCATGTACGCTAATGAAAATTGCTTATAATTTTCAGTAGTCAGCACGCCGCCCCATGTATCAAAAATCATAATGGCATCAACACCGGCAGCAATTTGCGCGTTCAAATACAAGGTCACTGCATCGGCTAATTTATCCAATAATGCATGTAATATTTCTGGGGTTTGATACATCATTTGCTTAATTTGCCAAAATAATTTGCTCCCTCCACCTTCTACCATATAACAAGCAATGGTCCATGGGCTGCCAGCAAAACCAATTAATGGCACACGATGATGCAACTCATGCTTGATCACACGTACGGCATCCATGACGTAACGTAGTTCAGTTTCTGGATCGGGAATGGGCAATGCTAAAACCGCGTTTTCATCGCGAACTGGTTTTTCAATAACCGGCCCTTCTCCCTCAGCAAAATGTAAACCAACATTCATCGCATGAGGAATCGTTAAAATATCTGAAAATAAAATCGCCGCATCGAGATTATAGCGTTGCAATGGTTGCAATGTTACTTCACAAGCAAGCTCAGGAGTTTGACACAATGTCATAAAATCACCTGCTTTTTGCCTGGTAACACGATATTCTGGTAAATACCGACCGGCCTGTCTCATTAACCAGACCGGAGTATATTCAGTAGGCTGTCGCAATAATGCGCGAATAAAATTATCGTTTTCTAATTGTTGTTTCATGTTTTAACTTTTATTGCTTTTTGTATGTTTCCAAAAGAACGCGGCCAAGGATGTTCTTTTGCTAATAATGATGACGGCAATTTACTAATTGCTTCCCGTGCTGCAGCTTCATTAGCATAGTCGCCATATACAGCAACATACCAGGGATGACCTGCATTTAACGTTCTAAAAAAATAAACTTGCCCATCTAAACCTGCGGCTTTTATAAATTCTTTAAGACCTTGATAATCAGCTGCTGCTGCAATTTGTAAAGTAAATCGTGCCGTATCAGCCGCCATCAATGCTTGTTCATCACTTGTCAATGAGAGCGTATTGGTCACAACAACTTTTTTAGGTGTTATTGCCTTGGTCGTTGGTTTAGTTGACGACTTTGACACCACGACAGAAGTCTTTGCTGGAGTGGCCGGTTTACTCGTAATCGCTTGTTGCTCAGTTGACGTAGTATCATCAACCGTAGTTACTATGGGTTTATTTAGCGGCGCTGGAATTGTACTTTGATTAATTGTTTTAGCTTGCTTTGCATTTAATGGAATCCACATCCCATTTGTACCTTGGCTACTATGCGATGTTGATTGTGCTGTCGCTGTTTCAGTTGTTGTCGCACTTTGAGCTTGTGTCGCAGTAACGTTATTTGTACTGTCATCTGTAGCCGCAGTTACTGTAGCCGTATCTTGCGTTTGTATTGTATCGGTATTAGTTTGCGTTGTTTGCTGTGGTGCGGACGTTTGCGTCGGCGCTGATTGCTGCGCAGAAGCAACCATGCCATTTAAGCCTTCCGTTTGTGTTTGATCTTCATCCATATCCGCTTGTATAGCAGCACTATTTTCAGTCGTCGTAGCAACAACCGGAGCACTCGATTCAGCGACAGAAGGCACATTATTTTGTACCGCTAATTGCTGAGTAGTTTGAGTATCCACAGGTGCTCGAAAATAATAAACGACAAATAGAATAATACCAATAACTGCGGCTGATCCAATGACTAACCAGGTAGTGATAGAGGTTGTCGATGAGGAAGCTGGGCGATTACGTACTTCTTTTTCACGATAATTATTACTGGAGGATTTTACTGCTTTACGTTTATTATTTTTGGGCTCATTATCAAGTAAAACTTGACGTGCGATAATATTTATTTTTGCGGGAATACCATTACTTGCTTGATGGATTTGATTCGTTTGCAAGTCAGTCAAAGGATAACTACCGTCAAAACCGGCTTGTGTTAAGCGATGTAAAATATAATCTTTCGTCATTTCTAGTGAAAATGGCTCGATGCGAATTGTATGCGTCATCGCTTCACCAAGATGTTGAGCCGTAATCTCTGCCATCATGGCATCTAATTGTGGTCCACCGAATAAAATCAAATGCAATGGATGCGCTTCACCGGTTTGCCATTCAGCAACATCAACCAATAAGGCTAATGAACTTTTTGGTAATTTATGCGCATTATCAATTACTAAATAAAACTCGTCTTTTTCTTGATACATCCGTTCAGTTTGTTGTACAAAACGTTGTTGAAAGTTTGCCTCAGGTGAGCCCGTGGTAGGCATCCCAATATGTCTGATGATAAGTTCTTGTAACACATCTGGTGTGACACCATTACTACCATGAACTTTACAAACCCCGGCTTTTGGTTCAATTTGATCAAAAAGCATTTCCATAAAGGTCGTTTTACCCACCCCAGAAATACCGGTCACAAGCAAAACCATATTTGAACTACGTGCTAAATGCCGCAAAAGATCAAGTTGCTGATGCCATCGTGATGGAAAAAAAGGTTCACATTCTAATCCATCATCGACAAAAGGATCGCTAGTTAATCCGTATTTTTGCCAGTAACTTGCCATTATTCTTTTCCCTCAAGTTTCAAGTTTTTAAAATCGTTCTCACTTGCTGTGTTGAAATATTTTCAACAATTTTTGCTTTACCTAATTGCTCTAAGACAATAAATCGTAAACCGGCATCGGTTGCTTTTTTGTCATGTTGCATTTCATTTACTATTTGCTCAATGCTACAAACTACCGGTAAACTCACCGGCAAGTCAAGTGCTGATAGCAAAGCAAGAACACGTTCTGTCATCGTTGGTGAAATATAACCAAGTTCTACCGATAATCGGCATGCCATTACCATTCCAATCGCAACTGCCTCACCATGTAATAATGTGTTATATCCGGTCAAGGCTTCCAAGGCATGGGCAAAAGTGTGACCAAAATTAAGGAACGCTCGTTCACCTTGTTCAAATTCATCACGCCCAACGATCGCAGCTTTAATTTCACAAGAACGCAAAATAGCTTTTTCTAAAGAATCAGCCTCTAAATTTAATAATTGCTGCTGATTTTTTTCAAGCCATGCAAAAAATTCGGGATCAGCAATTAATGCATGTTTAATGATCTCGGCATACCCGGCTGCCAACTCACGTTTTGGTAACGTTTTTAATGCATCAATATCGATTATCACTGCCTGCGGTGGATAAAATGCCCCGATCATGTTTTTTGCATCAGGATGGTTCACTGCTGTTTTCCCCCCAATCGAGGAATCAACCTGTGCTAATAAAGTGGTAGGAATTTGCAAAAAATTCACCCCACGTTGATAACATGCAGCAGCAAATCCTGTTAAATCACCGATTACCCCACCACCTAAGGCGATAATTGTAGTACTACGACGGTGCTTTTTACTCATCAAGGCATCAATGATTTTTGACCAATTTGCAATATTTTTATATGCTTCACCGTCAGGTAAAACAATATAGTCACATTGCTTACCATCAAAATTGGTTAAAAATAGTGGTAAATAGAGCTTGGCAACGGTTTCATTTGTTACCACAAATACTTGATTTCCCACAATATATTGATTTAATAGTGCTTGATTTGCCAATAATCCGCGCCCAATATAGATTGGATAGGTATGATTACTCGCTATAATGGTTAAAGTATGCATAGCAAAAAGCTGTCTATAATGTAAAAATATGATTTAAAATCATATCATATTATCAAGTCTAATAGGAGTTTACCATGGTAAAAATTACCAAACTCAGTGATTTAACCGATATAGAAAAATTAAAACAACTTGGTAGCTCAATTGTTGATCCAACCAAAGTCAGTAATCTGGTTGATAAAGTAAAATCGACCGTAACTGAGCCTGGAAAAATGGGTGAGTTAGTGGGTAAGATGAAAAGTTCCGTCGGTTTGGGCGAAAAAACCAATACTGCCGTTCATCCAGAAAATCAAACAGATTTACAAACACAAGCTGCAATTATTCAGCAATCATTACAAGCATTATTTGAAGCTCAAAAACAACAACTCGCAATTATGAATGCGTTAAAAAAACAAGTGAATAATTTAGTTGCTTCGGCAATGCCGGTTGTTAAAGAAGAAGAATCAACTACGGAGTCTGAGGTTGAGCAAGAAACAGAACAACATAAACCTAAAGATAATATTCACGACGATACAGTGTAACTTAACGTCTTGGCGAAGATCTCGGTGACGAAGATTCAGAACGTTCAGTATCACTAATACTACTATCATCATCAAGGTCTCTCGAATACTCACTACCATCTGAACTTTCTGAATCTGAGGTAGTATCATTATAACTTGTATCTTCGTCTAAATTATTATTACTTGTAACTAAGGTATTAAACTCATTTACTAAATCTTGATACTCTGTAGTTAAAGCATTAATAGAAATTGGTGACTCTTCAATAGGGAGATAAATACTTTTAATATTTTGACGATAAACACTAGCCCACATTGCTGAATATAATTGGCTATATACTTGATATTGATTTCTGTTTATATTGATTGGTGGATTGCAATGAAAATTACCGCTAAAAGCATCACTTAACCATTGCACATATTTTAAATCAACGGTATGCCCGTTATAATCCATTAAGTCAACTGAATTTAATTGCGAAAAGACCATTGCATTTCCCAAAAATTCAGCCACCACATTATCTTGTTGCGCTAACATGGCAGCGAGCAAAGCCGTTTGTCGCTCACTATTTCTATGATTAATATCAGCCCCTTTACCCAATAAAGTAGTGACATTACTTACAGAGCCATTCTTTGCTGCCCAAATAAGTGCCGTACTGCTATTCCTATTATACAAATTAGGATTCGCACCTGCTTCTAATAAAATATTGACAAATTGTTCTCTGTTTTGCCGTAAACATGCCCATATTAATGCCGTGTTACCATCCTCATCTGCGCTATCGAGAGAAATGCCTCTAGATATAAAATCAAGAACAACTCTTTCATTATTATTAATAATGGCCATTATCAGTTCTGGATCTAAATTGTTTGAATTATTTGCTACACTAGGCATTTTTATTGTGTACCATGTATTGTTAATCGTTTTATTGTACTAAATAAAAATTATCAAAAAATTAAGATTGTTTATTCTTCCATTTGCTCCATACTACGTGCAATCAACGGCTTCATCGTTAAGCCTTGCACCACAATAGCAAATAATACAACCATGTAGGTTATACCTAAAATCCAATCACGATATTGATCACGAGGTAGTGATAATGCTAAAGCAATAGCCAACCCACCACGTAAACCACCCCACGTCAAAATAGTAACAAAATAAGGATAATATTGTTTTTTCCGTGCAAAAAAACTAATCGGCATGGCGACAGTAATAAAGCGCACCAATAGTACTAATGGAATGACCATGGCTCCGACAACCAATTTTTCTAATGACCATGGCATCACTAAAATTTCAAAACCCACAAGTAAAAATAATACGGCATTTAAAATTTCATCTAAAACATCCCAAAAAACGCTTAATTCATTTTTTATGGTAACTGTTTTAAAAGTTTCATGATTTAAGTTTCCAACAATCAAGCCAGCAACAACCATCGCCAATGGCCCTGATATTTTCAATATTTGTGCCATGGCATACCCACCGGCCACTAAGGCAACCGTAATTAAAATGGCTAATCTTGAGCTGTTTATTGTACGAATTAAATAAGAACCAGCCCAACCTAAAAATGCACCAAATAACAACCCACCCATTGCTTGCTGTAAAAATAGCAATGACACATTTAAAAAAGTAGGTTGCCCCATATGAAAAGTTGCTTGATAAACGGTAAGAAAAATCACAATACCAATACCGTCATTAAATAGTGACTCCCCTTCTAAAACCGTTGCCATATGGCGTGGCGCATTTAAGTCTTTGAACATCGCTAATACCGCGATTGGATCGGTTGGCGATATTAGCGCACCAAAAAGCAAACAATAAATATAAGGTAAATTAATGCCTAATAGTGATAAAAGTAAGTTCAACGCCGAGCCGATTAAAAACGTAGATGCAACTGTACCTAACATCGATAACACAGCGACTTCCCAACCCTGGGTCCGCAGATGTCCAATATCTACGGTCATTGCACCAGCAAATAATAAAAATCCAAGCATGCCATTGATCAATAGGTCATTAAATGGAATGTGTTGAAGTGATACTAAAAATGGATGAAAGAAATGACCATGCCCAGCTTGAGCGATAACGATCATTATCAATGACAACACAAGCGCACTACACATAATACCGATCGTCGTAGGCATTCTTAACCAACGATAATTTGCATAAGCAAATACTACCGCTAAGGTCAATATAATTGCTGTCAAATTATATAATGACATTTAACCATCCTTATTTATTTAGTCACTAAAATATCTTCCATAATTAGATACTCTAAATCAGACCCAAAAAACATATTAAGCGCATCAGTTGGAGAACAAACCATTGGCTCACCACGGCGATTCAATGACGTATTCAATACCACTGGATTACCATTTCGCTTAGCCAATGCAGAAATTAAATCATAGTATCTAGGATTAGTGTCTTTCGTTACCACTTGTGCTCTGGCTGTTCCATCTTCATGCACGACTTCGGGGATGCGATCTTTCCAGCTTTCAGCCACATCAAATGTAAAAGTCATATACGGCGCAGGATGATTAGTTTGTAAAATTTCGGGAGCTACCGTGTCTAACATGCTAGGACAAAATGGTCGCCATCGCTCACGATATTTAATTTGTGCATTAATTTTATCGGCAATTTGACGCACACTGGGATCGCCTAAAATGCTACGATTTCCTAAAGCGCGTGGACCAAACTCCATGCGACCTTGGAACCAGGCCAATGGATTGCCTGCTGCCAAAATATCAGCAGCTCGCTCTGTGGCATTATCAATACGGATCCACTTAGGTTTATTTGGATGGAGTTCACATGCTTGAATACATTGTTCATTAGTAAATTGTGGCCCTAAATAAACGTGTTTCAGTGGCTCAATTGATTCGCCTAATTCACTTGCCGCATAAGATGCAGCACCAATTGCGGTACCGGCATCACCAGCTGCAGGTTGTACAAACAACTCTTTTACACCAGACATCGCAATAATACGCTGGTTAAGTTTAACATTTAATGCAACACCACCAGCAAAACATATTTTGCCTGTTTCGCGGATAATATCGCCTAAATAATGTTGAATTAATCCCAAGGAAACATCTTCTAATAATTTTTGTACACTAGCCGCATAATCAATATAGGGATCATCGATTTCATCCCCTTTGCGCATTGGTCCAAGCCAATCAATTAATTTCTTACTGAAATAATACGCGGAACCGTTTTCTTTATATCGTCGCAAACCAACGGTATTAACCAGTTCGGTATTTACTTCAAACTTTTCACCATCAAATTTAATTAATTTTGATAAATCATGTTTATATGGGTTCCCGTAAGGTGCCATACCCATCACTTTGAATTCACCATCAAACATTTCAAAGCCTAAATATTGAGTGATTGCACCATACATTCCACCGAGAGAATCTGGATCATAAAACTCTTTAATTTTATGAATTTTGCCATTCTCACCATAACCAAAAAAAGTGGTCGCATATTCACCTTTACCATCAATGCCTAAAATAGCTGTTTTCTCTTTAAAGCCACTTAAATGATAAGCGCTACTGGCATGGGCAAGATGATGTTCAACAGGATAGATGCGAGTTTTTTCTGTGTTTATTCCTAACTCGCGCATTAGTTGTAACGTTTTATTATAATTACGTTTAAAATGCCGATTACCATTAAATAACGCATCAAATGCACGATCAGGCGCATACCAATAGCGTTTAGCAAAATGCCAACGCGCTGCATCTTTCAATCCTATTTCTGCAAAAGGTAGTGCAATCACATCAATGTCTTCTGGCTTTACTCCAGCAAATGCCATACACCATTTAGCCGCTTCGGTAGGAAAACGATTTTTTGCATGTTTATCGCGAATAAAACGTTCTTCTTCAGCTGCTGCAATTAATTTTCCATCAATAAATATCGCTGCCGATGCATCATGATTAATGGTGCCAGAAATACCTAAAATTTTCATAATTTACCTTATTCAGAAAAAGATTCCGTTAAATTAAATTGTTTAAATGCCGCTGTTGCTAAGGAAGCAATGTGTGGCTTATCTTGCCAATTTTGTAAAAATTGATACAACTGTTGTTGCATAGTACGCTCAAAAACTTCGGCGGAACGATGTAATTTTATTCGATCAAAATTGGTTAACAACACACCTTGTTTTGTAACTAAAAAATGTCTTGCGTTCATATCACCATACGTTATCTGTGAACGTGCCAGCTTTTGGAATGCTAAGGCTACCCCTGCAAATACATCTGCTAATAATTCCGTACTTGTTTCATTAAGTGTAACAAATTCATTAAGAGAAATTCCCTCAATAAATTCTGAAATCAAATATGATTTACCAAACCAAGGAAGCAAGCCTCGCTCACAAAAAGCAATCGGTTTAATCGTTGGAACACGAATCAAATTGAGTGAATGTGAATTTACCCAGGCTTTTTTAGCTTTAGAAAAACCTAAGGCATGCCAAAAACCCTCATATAAATGTCGTAATGCATATCGCTTAACAACTAATGCTCGGTTTTCAGAGGGTAACTTAACACATTCATAACCATGTGTTTTGTAAATTTCTTCTGCTGGCGGTTGCTGTTTTACTTTTTGTTCTAATACTGGCAATAAAACCGGTAAATCCGTTTTAGATTGTTCGCGCGACCAAATCGCTCTTAAGGTAAAACTAGAGCGCACAACAAAGCTGCTACATTCACGCAATGTTTTTTCTAAAATTTTACGACGAAGTCGTTGTGCTTGCTTAGCGATTTGTTTTTCGAAATATAAAAAATAACGTCCGCTAGGTTTATAATTGCGAGAATTACAATATGCACCAAAAACGTGCTGCGTTTTAACTTCATGCACAAATGACATTTGTGCAATTAACGCTGCTAAATTTTTTAATCCTGCCTTTAATCTAAGGCCTCGTTTACGGCGTGTAACACGCTTGATCGCATCGCCATCCAAACTATAAACACGACCAGAACTAAAAATGAAATTGCCAGTATGCATATCCATTTGCAGTAACCCTACATTATGCTGCTTTGCAATGCCATGAATAGTTTTAACTAACAAGCGCAATTGTGCTTTTGGGTCAGTCGCATGTTCCCATAATTCAGCTAATGATGTGGCATTATCAATAAATTCAAATATCAAAACATGCACACCTTTTACTTGACTAGCGCCGGCATAATATAAATTTGGTGTCGTCACGCCTGCCTGCAATAAAGAATTTACTCCTATGCGGTCTCGCTCGGCATAATAAGCCGCTTTACGTGGTTTAAAAAACACCTTGGCAATAATATCTTTACCTTGCCATGTACCACGCGCAGTAATACGTTTGCGAGGAATAACACGCAAACTTTCTGTTAATTGCAAAATATCGCCTGCAGGTAATGGTATAGATAATGGATAAAACAAATCCCTTGCGTTTTTAAGCAAGTCACGTTGTGTGATTAATGTATGCTTACTCAATATATTCTTCCTTTTAAATTTAGGGTCTGTTTACAATTGATTCGGGCCTTCGGCCCTCACCCCTTTGGGGCGGCTTTCAGCCGTCCAAATTGGCTAGCGCCAATTTGTCTACTATGCT
>JAGVJQ010000099.1 GCA_020051015.1 Gammaproteobacteria bacterium | reverse complement strand
TTCTGGATAATCGGCAAGAAAGACAATATTGATAGCCATGTTGTTTTACTCGGCGGGTTTGTTCTTTTTATTATAACTAATAATTGTTCAAATTAAATTTTATGGTCACAAGTAGATATCAAAATAATTACTCTTATGCTCCTTGCAATAAATTCATTTGATTTTTAAAAAGAATTTAGATCAAATGCCCATAGTTAGCTTAAATATACAATACACGACTATACTTAATTATAAATGTCATATTACATAAACTGTTTGCATATGAAAATACTGAGCGTGATTCTATTAATATCGTGTATCTTAATGACTTCCGACATCGTATTCGCCCGGGAACATGCGGGTGGTGGTCATAAAGGAGGATTTGCACAGCATCCAAATCATCCTATTGCGGTACATAATTATCCAAGTCAATGGCCCGCTACAATGAAAGCTTCAACTTTTCATCCAGTCACGCATTCCTTAATACAACATTCACCAACAAAGATTACCAAAACCGCAATATCACACCCTATTACTAATTATCATCCGAATGTAATCAAAAATACTACTATATTAAATCCAGCAATTAAACATCCGAATGTAGTATTACATCCAAATACAGCAATAAGTTATCATCCAGCATTATCATCTACTTATTGGCATAATGAAACATATAACAATCACTGGTATCACGGATATCCCGTTTACAATAATTATTGGCACCATGGATATTATCCGGTTAATTATCCTTATTATTATCAAAACTATTGGTATTATAACCATTATCAATACAATAATAATGTCAATGATTATTTAGCCGCTGCATTAGTTATTTCACTCACTGTCAATGCGCTACAAGCAGCAACAACGCCATCACAAACAATCTATTATCCACCGCCAATTTATTATTACCCTTATCCTGGTTATTATGCGCCAGTACCTTATGTGCAAGCATTTCCAGAATAAGGATTCATTACTAGACATCAATATCATTATATTTTTTGTTAATTTAACTAATTCGCATTAAAAATTCTGATGTCTCATCATGTATATGAATTTCATCTGATAATACCATTTTCAAGCGTTTCGCATTTTCTGAAAAATCAATTTTTGTTAAATCAATCATTCGTAGAGTCATATTTCGATAAGTGCGGTAATAAAATTTCTTATTGGTTAAATCTTTAAATACGGCCCATTGTGTATAGTCGCAAATAACTTGTTGATTACAATTATCTCGTGCAACACCAATTGGGATATCAACATTATTAATAATGTGTTGCGCTAAAACTAAAGCATCATCCGCATTATTCGTCGGATACGCATTAGCTAGTAAAAAGCAAGTTTTAATAAAGCGTGATGGCGGTGTAGCATCGCCAGGTAAACCAAATGCACCAGCGCCCTGTCCTATGGGATTAAATGCCATATCGCCCAATTTCAGTTTCTTTGGCTGCATTGCGCTTAAATTAAGATAATTGCGTAAATTTGTCAGGTGCCAGTCAAATGAAGGGGAATTAGTCATCACACCTATTTTATTATCATGGATATGTAACATGCCATTGATATACTCAATAACAATGCCTCTGCCAGTTGCATCAAATATCGATGCATGCAAGGGGAAAAATGCATCGCCTAAACCCATCACATTTTGTTTAAATACAAAAATACTGGGTAATGTTTGCTTTATTTCGTCAATCGATTTGAAATTACTTAGAATCCAATCGCCAAAGTAAATATATGGCAACGCGTTATTTTCTTTCCCGACAGGCACTGTTTGATATTCTGCCTCACCTGGGAAAAATAAATATTCAAATGATAAACCTTCTTCATTAATACCATCAATAGCAACATCAACATGCATGCCATTCACAAAAACATAACCATATTTGGCTGCCCAACTCATGGCGGCTCTATCATTGCAGGTTGTTTTTTAGATTCTTCCGCGTGGTGAACTCATCAACACAGATTGCATATTTTCAGCAAACTCCATTGATCGAGTAATTAAGACTGATTTATCTTGTGAAACAATTCGAAAATCCGTGCAGGCGCCTAGATGGGATGATTTATTGAGTGAGTTCATAGTTACGTTCCATAGTGGTTATTGCATTATAGTAACGCCAATTCGAGCTTTTGCTTAATGCTCTGCCAATTTGGCGTAATAGACTCTAATAATTGATAGAATTTAGCACTATGATTATGATATTTAAGATGACAAAGTTCATGAATAATTACATAATCAATACAAGCTTTTGGTGCTTTAATTAATTCTATATTTAATGTCATTGTTCCATTTTTTGAAAGACTACCCCAACGTCTTTTCATAGTTCTTATTTGTAGCCGTGGCCTTTTTACTTTCAGTCTTGAAAAAAAAGGCCAATATCGTTCAAAACTTGAATTAAATTGTATTAATGCTTTACTAAAATACCATTCATCCATAAGTTGCTTCACAATTATCGGGTTGTTAATTTTGCCACATGATATCTGGAAAAAACCTCTAACTAGTTTTATATCACTCTGTTTATTCTTCTTGAGTTTTAAACGATATTGCTTTCCCAGATACAAGTGTGTCTCACCTCGAATATAACGTCTTTCAGGTGTTCTTGGCTTAAATTGACTAAAATAATTAAGTTGTTTTAATATCCAGACGGCTCTTTTATGCA
Source organism: Gammaproteobacteria bacterium (assembly GCA_020051015.1). Taxonomy (GTDB): domain Bacteria; phylum Pseudomonadota; class Gammaproteobacteria; order UBA1113; family UBA1113; genus JABEVJ01. The sequence goes on along the minus strand of JAGVJQ010000099.1, from coordinate 6,187 downwards.
GTTTTCTCTTTATCGATTCTAAAGAAGTATCTAAAGGTGCCTTGACTTCAACCAAGCTATTTGGATAGACGGCAATTTCTAATGTCTTTCTATTTACAAAAATTATATTATAACTAATTGCTTTATTGCCGTAATTGAAAGAATATTGCTCCGTATTCACTTACTGCTCCTGCGTCTTGCTATCTGGAATGTCTTTTCGATTATCTCATCCATCTGCTCAAGACTTAGCTCAATATTTTTTTTGTTTTTTACTTCATCATAAAAATAATCATCGATTTCATTAACCGCTTGCTTTTGAGCATCTTCATCATCCCAAAAATGAATTTTTTTATGATTTTCAAGAATTTTATAGATAGTAATCGCTACATTGGATGAAATAACTTCAATATCTTTACTGCTTAAATTAAGTTTTTCAAAATAAGGTTTTATCACACCATAATAAGCCATAGCATCTTCATTGTTTATCAATTTTTCTGGAACATTTTCATGCATCTTTCCCGCAACCGTATTTTTTGCTTCAGTTACTTTTTCCAGATATTCCAAATCGGAAATTCGTCTAGCTTTAAAATCATCAATGGCTTGTTGAATGAGTTTCGAAAATTTTTCATAAAATGCAGGATCTTCATCCATTTTTTCTGTAATAACTCGTTTAGTATCATAAGCAACAGTATCCGCTTTAGAAGCAATCGTCTTTTTCGTTTCATAAATCCCACGTTCTTCTTTAACCATCATGAAAGATGACTGATCAAAAATATTGACCGGCTCATTTAGTTGGATAACTTCATTCGCTTGAATATGTGTATCTAGCAATTTTTTAATTTTTGGCTCAAATTCTTGATAGTTTACAGCTTCAGCATACCGTAATTTTACTGATGTCTTCAATGCTTGAAAATTTCTTAGATCCTTCTTATATCGCGATAACGTTTCATTATCAATTTTTAGTAAAAATTTATCTGATGACAATGCAATTGCTAATGTTTTACTATATTCAGATAATCGTTGATAAAAATCTTGTCGTATTAATTCATCTCGTAAAAATTGCTCATATGCTTCTTCATCATTAGTATGCTTAATCGACTTAAAAATATCCCATAGATCAGAATATCTTTGTGGTAGTTTATTAATTTCACTACTAATTGGCGTCATGGTATCAACCAAATCTGCTTCACTAAAATCTTCTAAGACGCTATACATTGTGAGTGCTTTATCAAGCTCACCTAAGACACTTGCATAATCGACAATAAAACCAAATTCTTTATCTTCATGAATTCGATTTACGCGAGCAATCGCTTGTAATAAAGTATGCTCTTTTAAAGAGCGACAAAGATACAATACTGTATTTTTAGGTGCATCAAAACCAGTTAGCAACTTATCCACCACGATCAAAATTTCAGGCTCTGAGCTATGTTTAAATTGATTAATTATTTGTTTATTATAATCTTTCTCATTACCATAGCGTTTCATCATCTTTTGCCAGAATTTCAACACTTCATCTGTAGGTTCGTCATCAACTTCTTCATAACTAAGTCGCGAATCAGGTGGTGAAATAATAACCTCTGAAGTGAGTCTACCAATTTCATTAAAATAGGTATGATATTTCAAAGCAGTCGCTTTATTGGGTGCAACTAACTGAGCCTTAAATCCCGTACCTTGCCAACTTTTACAATAATGTTCGCAAATATCAAATGCTCGCATATAAACAACCTGATCAGCTTTATTTAGCATTTCTGCGCGAGCATATTTGCGTTTTAGATCAGCTTGTTGTTCTTTTGTAAGTGTCTGGGTGTGCCGTTCAAACCATAAATCTATGGCAGATTTGTTTTGCTCCATTTCAACATGCCGTCCCTCATATAACAATGGCACTACCGCACCATCTGCTACTGCTTGTTTAATAGAGTAATGTGGCTCGATCAGTCCGCCAAATTGGTTAAAATTATTTTTTTCCTTTTTCATTAATGGCGTGCCAGTAAACCCTAAGTAGCAGGCATGAGGAAACATATTTCGCATTTGTGCAGCAAATGAACCAAATTGTGTACGATGACTTTCATCTACTAATACAAAGATATCGGGAGATGGATCTTGATATTTTTTTACATTCATCGCTTTATCAAATTTATGAATTAGCGTTGTGATAATGCTTGCTTTCGTAGTTGCCACTAAATCTAATAGATTTCTTCCAGAAGTTGCCCGACATGGTTCGAGACCACAAGCAACAAACGTATTTTTAAGTTGATCATCCAAATCATCGCGATCAGTTACGAGAATGATTCTAGGATCAAGAATTTCACGATTTAAGATCAGATTTCTAGCAAGCATCACCATAGTTAATGACTTACCCGATCCTTGTGTATGCCAAATTATCCCACCTTTGCGGCAACCATTACTATCAAATTGTTTTAACCGAGAAAGAGTTGATTTAATGACAAAATATTGTTGATAACGAGCAATTTTCTTTATTGCACCATCAAAAATGGTAAACTTCCAAGCCAGCTCTAATAAACGCTCTGGCCGACATAGCACATAAATAGTTTTATCTTGCTCAGTAACCAAACGTTCAAGAGGTAATTTTTCTTTCTTTATTTTCAACGTGTTTTTTAATTCGGTTAATATATTCTTGTCAGTTACTTGATTGATTCGTTCTTGTAATTTTATAAATTCTCGTTCACCCACCTCCATGTGTGGTTCTTGCCATAGACTCCAAAATTTAGCAGCCGTTCCTACTGTCGCATACATGGCACTATTTTTATTAGTACCAATAACTAACTGTACATAGGTAAATAGTTTAGGAATATGATCATCATCTTGATTGCGAATAGACTGTGAAATGGCATCTTTTAGCTCAATATTTGGGGCTTTACACTCAATTACACAAAATGGTATGCCATTAACAAATAACACAATATCAGGCCGAACGGTTTCCGCGCTTTTTGCGCGCTCAACGCTGAATTCGGCAGTTACATGGTATACATTTCGTTCCGGATTGCGCCAATCGATATAATTGAGATCAAAACTTTTAATATCTCCTTCGATGCTTTGTTCTAACGCTGTACCTAAGGTTAATAAATCATAAATAACTTCATTTGTTTTCAACAATCCGTCATAGCGAACATTTTTTATTTTTTGAATGGCTGATTGAATATTTTCTTCACTAAAGAGGTATTCATTGCTTTTGTAACGAATACGATTTATTTCTTTTAATTGATTACGCAGAATATTCTCTAATAAAACATTGGATAATCTGTTTTGGCGTTCATGCAGTGCTTTTGTGGGAGATATATAAGTGAAACCCAAGTTAATCAATAACTGAATGGCTTGCAGTTGGGAGATATGTTTTTCGTTTGTTTGGAAATCAAGCATTGCTATCTCCATTTTTTATTAAGGATGTCAATTGCCTCAGATCATGTTGATAATTAGTATTTGAAGTATAAATATCTTTGATTTTTTGATAGAAAAATCGTTCTGATAAGCGTAAGCGAATTTCTCGAATACGCTCTTGTAGCAAAGTGAAATAATTTATTGAATTATGACTTTTAAAGCGCTCGTCATTAAATACGCACCCTTTAACAATGTACTCCTTCAATTGTTGTGTTGCCCAAATGCGAAAACGGGTACCTTGTTTAGATTTAACTCTATAACCGACAGAAATAATGACATCGAGGTTGTAGTACTGGATTTCTTTAGATTGTGTTTTTCCTGCCATAGCACCATGGCGAGTGGTTGTTCGGAATTTCCGGACAACCACGTTTTCATCGAGTTCTCCTTCATTAAATATATTACGAATATGCTCGGAAACAGTGGATTTTGCTTTTCCAAAAAGCTGCGCCATTTGTTCTTGTGTTAACCAGACAGATTCGTCTTCCAAATGTACATCAATTTTGATTTGGCCGTCAGAGGCTTGATAGATAAGCAAGTCTGAGGTGATATTCACGCTATCATTCATAACACATTCCTAATTATTAACCCTAACAAATTGAAATGAAGCCTTTTAGAGATCTGAAAATTCATCCTTGGTTTCCTCACTTTCGGGAAAAGTAATTTTTGAACAATATTTTTCCTTGAGTTTTTGTAATAAGGAAGATTTCTCCTTTAGAAGCACGAGTATTCTATTTTTGTAGTCATCAACAATTTCATTGCCAATAATACTCACCAATCCTTTGTGATTAAAATGTCGCACACCTGCGTTGTAATCTTGGTCTAAAATAATTTTATTCAAAAGAAACAAGCGTTCATTTATAACAGCATCAATATCGATAGTTTTGATAGAGGTTTGAAATTTATTTTTTAATTCATCTATCGTTTTAGGTTTTTCAATGAGATTACTTTTTAGTACATGATTGATTTTTTGTGAAGCATATGCAACAGCTTCTAAAATTTTATCTTGTTCAATTTTTTTGAAAAGTTGATTTTTTGCTTTGTTCATTGCATCATCAGGAGAATAAAAATGTTTATTTGCAGCCTCAAGCAATTCCTCATCACATAAGAGATTTTCTGCCTCATGCGCTTCAATACAAAATATTGAATCAGCTTCCCATTTTAATTTCATTTTTTCTGGATGGAAATCTCCATCGATAATACCAATAGCTGTATTCCCAAATAATTTCTTTGATTTATTAAATGCACGAGTATAATTAATTACATCAAGATGACCACCAACAGGCTTAATAGTATAATTTGAAAATAGCATGCTATATAATTTATAATCTAGACTGGATTTTTCACCTTCGCAGAAAATAATTTTTTTTCTACTCCCTAAAAGCTCCATCAACAATGTTTCTGGCAAATCCTCATCAACTGGCAGTGGTACTATTTCCCATTTTGCAGGCGCAGTAAATTTTTTACTCCAAAACTTGTTCGCATGTACTCGTGAAGAGGCAAAATCAAGATTGTGTGTTAAATAGATAAATTTGCAATCTTTCCTCAAAATTTCAAGTTTATCCCAAAGTTTTGAAACAATTCCCATGTGAAGATGATTTTCAGGCTCATCAATAATAATAAATGAATCTTTCTTGGCAAGAATAATGTGAGAAATGTAGTAAAATATTGCTTTTTCACCATCACTTAATTGTGTGAAATCATACGGTTTTCCATTATGAGGATATATTGTGAGGTTAGACGTCTCATATTTCATACAGCGATGAACAATAATCTCTTTCCAAACTTGTATTACCTGTTCAAGTAAAGAAGCTTGTCGTTCCACTGTATTTATTTTTGAACCTGAATAAAAATGCTCTGCTTGTTTATGATGTTCTGCAATCAGCGACAAGATAAGGTTTTGCAAATCTTGTCCGTGCTCATTCTGATTGTTAAGATTTTTACCAAGTTTTTCACTTGACTGAAAGCTATGAACTTTTTGCAAAGCATGCTCTCCTAATGGAATATTTTCAATATTATGATGAGCAAATATCTTTTGCGCAGAAATAATAGCAATATTTCCACTTAAAACTTTTCGAGCATTTCTAGAAAAAGAACTTTTACCTGAACCATTTGCGCCGACAATAACTACACTGTGTTCTATACTTTTAAAATATTCAAATGTATCTAACTGAGCTAGCTTTTGTAATAACTTTAGCGAGAAATCATTTGAATGATTCAATAAGCTGGTTAAGTTTTGAATGACGTTTCTTTTATTGTTGTAATCATGTGACTCATTAAAGATATCATCCATCTTTTGTATTACAAGTGGCAATAAACCTCCAACAGTATTAATATCAATTTCTGCATTAATTTCTGAGTTAACAAGTTGTAAATATTGAGGCATAATGGATTGAACATACTCTTCTTTCTCAAAATTACTTTTGATACTCTTCAGTTTTTCAATTAACTCAGAACAATATGAAGCATTTGTTTCTGCATTTTGAAATTTTTCATCCCAATCTATATCACGTCCTCCTTGTACAACGATTAACGGTTGGATAAGCTTTTCGCGATAATTAATGGTAATATCTTTTATAAACCTTTCATACTGACCCAAAATATTTATTACACTCTCTAATCGTGTAATAATTTGTTGGGCAATTTGCTTTTTTGTATCACTATTCATTATAGTTTTCCTCGCACATTTTTTCTGCTTCTGATTTTACTTGCCATTCACCAGTAAGTAATTTTTGTGTTAACCCTTGTTTTTGTATTTTATATATAATTGATATTTTTTTAAGTTTCTTGATTTGATAATCAACCATATCAAGTA
>JAGVJQ010000112.1 GCA_020051015.1 Gammaproteobacteria bacterium | reverse complement strand
CACAATTAATGTGGTACCTAAAATCGTGCGGCAAATATATAAATTTAAAATTCTCATGCCGATCTCCGCTTACTGAAAAGATTCATTATCCACCGACGATTAAACCATAAACAGAGTGCAACGAGTAACATTAAAAGATGTAACCACCACATACCTATATAATTAGGTACTTTGCCATCCTCGACCCAATTGCGCGCCACAAACATAGTATTAGCGTAAGCTGCATAAACTAAAATTGACGGTAATAGTTTGGCATAACGTCCTTCACGCGGTCGCACATAACTTAATGGAATCGCTAATAAAGTTAAAATAGGAATCATTAATGGCACTGAAATACGCCACTGCCATTCAGCTTGAGCCTTTGGTGAAGAATTACGTTGCAACCATAATGCGCGAGTTGTTAAGCCTTCAAAAGAATGTTTTTTGGGGTTCATAACGGTACCAATACGCGCATGATATTCACCAAATTGAACAATTCTGAATTGTGGATTTCCTGGCTCACCAAAATAGCGATATCCAGTTTCAGCCACTAACCACTGTTGTCCTGTGGTTGGATTTATCATTGTATAACCGCTACTTGCAGAGGTAACATTCCAACTATCGCCACCTGGTGCCGTTGCTTGTACCGAAGGTTTATCACGTTGCGCCACAAAAATATTTCGCATACGATCATGTTTACGCGACACACTTTGAATGTAATAAACCACATTACCATCTGGCGTTGTCATAAAACGCCCTGGTTGTACAGTCTGAATTAATGTTGCAGGCCCTGCAACCGCGAGTAATCGATCTTTATAATCTAATAAACGAGGACTTATAGAAAATGTTAATATAATATCAATTACAATGACCATTACAGCCATTAGTAAACTAATTTGTAATAACTTCCCACGACTCATTCCGCAGGCCGTTAATACCGTCATTTCGCTTTCAGCATACATTCGGCCATATGCAAGTAGAAAACCCATAAATAATGCGGCTGGCAATAATAACCCTGACAAATAAGGTACTTGCATTGCCATGATTTTCATGACGGTCATACCACTGATTTTGCCTGAAGCTGCCGTTGTTAAATAACGTACAAATTCATTACTTATAAAAATTAATAGCAAAATACCCAGCACCACTAACATGGTACTAATTACTTCTTTAAATAAGTAACGTGCAATAATCATTCTTTATATTCCAATACTTATGGTCTGTTTACAATTCTAATATTCATTTACACCTATCACACCTCCGCTGCCACCGTGAGGGACATCAAATTGGTGCGCTAACTAGATGGGCGTATGCAATACGCCCCTACGTTTGATCTGTGTAAATACATAAATTAACGTAATACCGCGCCAAATCACTGCTGCATTTCAGCCATAATCTCTGCCATCTGGGCTTTAATTCTTGCTATGGTATCCGGATCATTATGTGGCAATTTAAGCGCCACATTTAATTGAGCTAACGCGGCTTGCGCAGCCCCCATTTGCATTAAATAGGTTGCCCTGGTCTGATATGCCAACGCCAACTGACCGGCTTTTGCCTGAATATCTGATAATAATGCATACGGAACGGGTAAATTGGGATAATTCAAATGATAATCATCAATAATCCCCATCGCCTTTTTTGCTTGTCCAGCCTTTAGTAAGGTGTATGCATACTGTATCATAAGCGGGTAACTATCTGGATAAATTTCATAAGCTGGCTGCAAGATATTTAACGCATCACTGGTTTTATTTTCATCTACCAATACATCCGCCATCGCCAACTGATACAATAATTGATTAGGATCCGCTTTCGCAAGCGCTGCAAAACCATTATACGCATCGGTATAATATGTATTGGCTTGTTGGGCTAACGCATAACCATATTGCGCTGCAGCCAAATTTTGATACTGATGTGCCGCTATTGTTTTTTGATAATATCCTAATATGGCATGAACATCTTCTGCTGTTTGCACACGCAATCGCTCTTTAATCAAATAATAATCCTCGCTACTCTTATAAGTATGGTGCTTATATTTTGCCGCGCGATCTTCTGCATCAGCAATACGCTCCGGGGTAGATGGATGATTACTTAAGATAGCCGGCGGTTGCAGGTTGTATTGTTCATTACTACTAAGACGTTGAAAAAATGCCGCTAAGCTATTGGGGTCAAAACCTGCTTTAGCAAGCGTTGCAATACCAACGCGATCAGCTTCTTCTTCGTATTCACGACTATAATTTAACATACTTTGCATACTGCCAGCTGCGGTTGCCGCTATTGCACCTTCTGCCGCTTGACCACTAAAATGTCCTAAGGCAATAGCGGCCAGCATTCCTGCTAATGCTGAAAATTTTAAATGTGATTGATCAGCAAGTTTTCGTGCCAAATGACCTTGCGTGACGTGGGCAATTTCATGAGCCATCACAGCAGCAAGCTCACTTTCATTCTGTGTTTCCAACATTAACCCACTGTTAATAGCAATATAACCACCAGGACCTGCAAATGAGTTGATTTCTGGATCATCCATAAAGAAAAAGAAGAATGGTTGATTATTTACATCGGCAGCATCAACTAAACGACTACCGATGCCATTGATATATTGTGCATCAACTGGATCATCAACAACTCGCCCTGACGCGCGCAATTGTTGCATAAATTCTTTGCCTAGCAGTTGTTCTGCGGTATGAGGTAATATGACTTGGCTAGGATCACCCAGGTCTGGTAAATTGTCCGCATATAATACCGACCCTAGCCCCAGACTCATCGCCAGTGTGATAACACATAAAAGTTGTTTGAGGTTTTTAGCGAACATTTGACTCACAATCATGGGTGTATTTTCAATCGAATTCGAGTTATACTCCGCGCGACCACAATCTGAAATTTTTGGCGCCCAGATGTAAGCCAGGTTGACTTGTTTAAAATACGCGCATAGTTATTCATATGTAAGTATTTTAAACTAGTCAAGATGGTTTGCAGATGGGATGCCAAAAATTTCAGATTGTGGTCGCGCGGAGTATAATATACCGATTAAGCCCCAACCTGACAAGTTTATACTCATAAATTTAGGAAAGATTATGCACACCATTCATGCCGAAGATATTAAACCATCATTCAATATTGCTATTGTGGTCAGTCGTTTTAATATTGAAGTTACTGAACGACTATGCCAAGGTGCCATTGAACGTCTTGAAGAATTAGGCTTTAGCAACGAACAAATTACCACATTATGGGTTCCTGGAGCTGTTGAAATTCCGCTGGCCGCACAACGCTTAGCAAAAACTGGGCACTATGAAGTCATTATTGCACTAGGCGCAGTTATTCAAGGCGAAACCTTACATATGCAATATGTTTGTGAGCAAGTTAGTCAAGGCTGCCAACACGTCATGCTTAAATATGATATTCCGGTTATCTTTGGTGTATTAACAACCCAAGACGATGAACAAGCATTTGAGAGAATCGGTGGTAGCCATGGTCACAAAGGTCGCGATGCAGCAGATGCGGCTTACGAAGTAGTTTCCGTTTTAAGACAGGTTAATTAATCATGATTAAATTGCTAAAAGCGTGGTTTAACCGCTACTTTTCTGATCCCGAAGCCGGTGTCTTATTATTTTTAATTATTGGTTTTGTTGTCATTGTCAGTACCATGACCAACATGTTAGCACCGCTTTTTGCAAGTTTAATTTTTGCCTATTTATTAGAAGCATTAGTTATAAGGTTAAACAAGTTTTGTCATAAACGCTGGCTATCGGTATTAATTGTTTATACGCTATTTATGGGTATTGTAGCTGTTTCTATCATTTTCCTCATTCCGTTATTGTGGGAACAGACAATGAATTTAATTGCTGAATTACCTAACATGCTAGGACGCGGTCAAGTATTGCTCATGCATTTACAACAAAGTTACCCAGAGGTTTTCACAGCTTCACAAATTAATTCTACCCTCAATGAATTTCGAGGTAGTTTAGCGCACTATGGTCAAGTCGTTCTTTCCATTTCATTAGCATCCATTCCAACTTTAATTACCTTGATAATTTATTTAGTTTTAGTGCCATTGTTAATTTATTTTTTCTTAATGGATCGCGACAAATTATTTACCTGGTGCAATCGCTATTTACCACACCATCGAGGCGCCTTAGATAATGTATGGGCCGAAGTACATGTGCAATTAGGTAATTACATAAAAGGTAAAGCCTTAGAAATCATTATTGTCACTTTTGTAACCTACCTCATGTTTGCAATTATTCATTTACAATATGCATTTTTATTAGCTGTTGCTGTCGGCGTTTCAGTTTTAATTCCTTATATTGGGGCATTATTAGTTACGATTCCCGTCTTAATTATTGGCTTCCTGCAATGGGGTTGGTCTAGCCATTTTGCATGGCTCATTGCAATTTATGCAACGATTATTACCCTTGATGGTAATGTATTGGTGCCTTTATTATTTTCTGAGGCTGTCAATTTACATCCCGTCGCAATTATCGCAGCGGTTATATTCTTTGGTGGCATTTGGGGATTTTGGGGTGTGTTTTTTGCAATTCCACTAGCTAGTCTGGTAAAAGCAATACTATCTGCCTGGCCAATAACGAAATAATTATTTATACCCATCTCACATCAAGGTGTGATGGGTATAGTTACTATTTATCCAACAAGTCGCGTATCGCCGCCGCTAATTCATACATTTTATACGGTTTAGTAAGAATTTTAGTCTCTTCCGGGATGGTATAATTTTGCGAAAGTGCATTTTGTGTATAACCCGACACAAACAACACTTTTATTGCTGGATAAATTTCTCGTAATTTTTTCGCTAAATCAGGGCCTGTAATACCTTGTGGCATAACAACATCCGTACAAACTAATTGAATATTCGTTTCGGTTTCTATCACCTTCAGTGCCTCAACTCCATTAGCTGCGGAAAGAACATGATAACCAAGATCTGATAGAAATTCTTTTGTTAGCCGCAATAAATCTGTTTCATCTTCAACCACCAAAATGATTTCATTACCCGAACGCACAACATGATTTGGTTTGCTACTTTCTTGCGGAGACGGCTCCTTATTCACTGCCCGGGGCAAATAAAGATTAATTGTCGTGCCATGTCCTATTTCACTATAAATAGTGACATGTCCTTTTGATTGCTTTACAAAACCATATACCATACTTAAGCCTAAACCACTCCCTTTGCCCGTTTGTTTAGTTGTGAAGAATGGCTCAAAAACTTTTGTTAAATTGTCTTTACTGATACCGATACCATTATCGGAAATAGAAAATTTAATATAATCGCCTGGTGCAATATCATAACGTCCCGTTGAAATGGAATTATCAAGGACCACATTACTGACTTCAAAGCTAATTTTGCCATGACTTGCAATAGCATCACGCGCATTCACTACCAAATTCATGATTGAATTTTCAAGCTGCCCTGCATCAGCCCAAATTGGCCATAAATTTTCAGGCATGATAACACTAAACTCAATTGATTCACCCAACATCGGTTTAATCAATTTAACCATATCACTTACTAATATCTTTAAGTCAACTAATTTTGGTTGCAACAACTGACGTCGAGCAAAAGCTAATAATCGTCGTGTTAACTCTGAGCCTCTTTCTACTGCTTTAATCGCGCTCTCGATACGTTTTAACTCTGTTGTTTTACCTTCTAAACTCATCGTTAACAGTTCAAGATTACCTTGAATAACCATTAACATGTTATTAAAATCATGAGCTAAGCCGCCTGTAAGCTGACCAATCACTTCCATTTTTTGAGCTTGATATAATTGCTGCTCAAGTTGACGAATTTTTGTGATATTTTGTAAAATACCACTAATCTCTCCTGGATTTGTTGTATTTTCATTACTTACTTCAAAACGAACGATATATTCTTTATCATTGACTTTTAAATTATACGTTTCACTAAATGTGGTTATTCTTTGATTTACTAAGTCATCCAATCCATTTTTAAACGTTTCTTGCTGATCGGGATGAATATACTCAAAAAACACATTAGAATCGAGCATATTATTTTTCGTATCTAAACCAAGCATATTTAGCGTTTCAGCCGAGCACCAGACTTTTTGTTCTTTCGGATACCATATCCAACTGCCCAATTTGGCAATTGATTCAGCATGAATAAGTTTTAGTTGTGTATCAGCCAGTGATTGTGACTTTCTTGTTATTTTAACTAATAAAATATAACAAATGAACAGTAATGTTATTGCGGTTAGACCCAAAACCAATACGATGTAAGCAAGTTTGTATTGATTCTCTTGCTGAAGAATTTTCGTTGTTGGGTAAACTTCAACTTTCCAGCTCAAACCATCGATGGTGACAACTTTACTTGCGCCATATTTTTTCACAAAGGTCTGCATATTAATATTGCTATAAACAAGATTATTGTCTTGCAAAATATTAATTATATAGTTTTTATTACTGAAATTAATTAAATCATTTAACAACTGATTTGCATTCACAATACCAAAAATATAACCATTAAAATGAGTACTTGTATAAAGAGGTACTTGAATAATAAAATCATCTTTTTCATTTGCATCGCGATGAGTTTTACTAACGATCATCACTTGTTTATTTTTTACCATATTCTTAATTTCTAATGGCACAGTCAAGCTCGTACCTTCCTTATTTTTATATTTTTCTTGTGGCTCAACCCATTGAATTTTATCCTCAGGATTGATTAACTCAATTGCGACATAACCAGGATGCCCCTTAACCAATCCCTTTGCGTCGGTACGCCAAACCAATTCATTCATCCCATCAAGTACTGTCCATCGTGCAGACATTCTTTTTAATGCGTCTATGTGATCTTGCAATATGGATATTGTTGAACTAATAATATTTTGTTGATTTGCCTGAATGACTTTTAAAGAATCCGCTCTTTCTTGGACATAAAAAGCATGAAATAAGAGTAAATTAGCTATTACTGCACTTAAAAAAACCCCGGCTGGGACTATTTTTGCGAGTTTAGCCCGAAAGTTAATCCCACATAACCAAACCAAAAACATTAAGCCAACGCCTAATATAATTAAACCTATTGAAGTGCTTAATGCCATTGGAGTTAATGGGCTCCAACTATATAATGGTGCTAGGTTAATGATATAACCGGCGAAAAAAAACAATGCTAAATTAGTAATAAAAAAACTGGCTAAGCCGGCAATAAATAATCCTACGAAAGTCACCTCTTTTTTTATTGCTAATGCCAAATAAGCAATAGCAACGATCATAAAGCTAATCGCCGTATTGGGTGCCATTCGACCTTGAATGATATTTTGACTATCACTTATTGAGAAATCAAAAAGACTGGTAATGCCAGTAGGAATATTAAAAATAAATTCAAATATTGTTACCGCAGTGATAATAAAAATGATAACGGCCGCTGAAATTGATAACCATCTTTGTTTTGCGCAGAAACCTAATAAACCAATTGCACTAAAAGCAAAACAAAGTGCCGTATTGTAAACCATCGCCACTGTATTTGCTTTAATTTCAGCAAATGCTAAACATCCTATATTCCATTCAAACATAACGAGAAAGCTCAATACGAGTAAAATCAGCCCTATCAGTGCAACAATATAAAATGAAATATTTTTATGTTTATTCATGATTTTTCCATGTCATTTATTCCCTAATTACAAGGCTTGCAAATTTTTTCTGTTGAAAATATAAATTTATGTAATGGTAGCTTTTATTGGTTTATATACTTTAAGCCATTCTAATAATTGTTCTTTAGGCAACGGTTTACTGATTAAATACCCTTGTATTACATCACAATTATATTTTTTTAATATCTCCATTGCCGCTTCATCCTCTACCCCTTCAGCAACCGTGATCATTTCCAAGTGATGCGCTAATTCAATAATGGCCTTAGCAATAACATTCGATTCATGATCTCGTGTTAATGAAATAACAAAAGACTTATCAATTTTTAACTCACTAAATGGCATGCGATATAATTCTACTAATGACGAATAACCTGTTCCAAAATCATCAATTGATAAACCAAATCCTTTAATGCGCAAGCGAGTCAAAATATCGATAAGTATTTTAGGTTGACTCATTGCTGCCGTTTCCGTGATTTCAAATATGACATTTTTTTGTTGTAAGTTATTTTTTAATACTTTTTCTTCAATCTTGTCTGGCAAATGAATATCCGTTAGATTCTTTAACGATAAATTTATCGACATTGTTATTTCGTACCCATGACTGAAAAAGTCAGCTAAATCTAGAATGGCTCGATTAATTACCCAATCAGTCACTTCTATAATTAATCCCGTTTCTTCAATGAGCGGTAAAAATTGTAATGGAAAAATAACTTTACCCTGAGCATCTACTAGCCGAATTAATGCCTCAACACCAGTTACCGTTCCAGTTTTAAGGGAGATTTTAGGTTGATAATGCAAAACAAATTTTTCATTGTTAAGCGCGAACTCAATATATTCTCTATTTATATAAAGATTATCAATTTTATTTTGTTTTAATAATTCTGTTAATTGTTGTAACTTAACTGGTTTTTGTAATGAGGCTATTACTTTTAATCCATGCTCACTACCTAAAAACTGCGCGCTTGAAAGTACTTTTTCATCATAACCACTAATTAAAATCAATGCGCCTTGATAATAATTTTCGCTCAAAATGCGCATGATCTCAATTCCATCGCCTTCCACCAGATAAAGATCAAGAATCATGATGTCAGGTTTGAATTGAAAATATGATTTTTTAAATTCAGTTATGCTAGAAGCTGTATCAACCGTAAATCCATTTTGCTTACCAACTTCTGAAAAGATATCTCTTATATCTTGTTCATCATCCACAATTAACAATCGGTTCGTCATGCATCACTCCCTTTCATGACATCTCTTTTAAAGTATAGCTATTTATATCGTTTTTTAATGATATTATTATTATTTCATAACAAATCAAGCGTTTATTATTTGGCCAAAATTAATAACTTGTTTCTATTAAACATTTTTATTAACATAAAATTTATATTTTTGTTTTTCTTAATCTGACAGGTTAGTGGTTAAAATTTTCTCAGCATCTAATTAATTGTTTCTAATAACTAATTTTTTTTAAAAAATCACGGGTTTTTGTTGTATTGTGGTTACTAAAATACAGGATTATGGTAAAGTAATCATCCTGTGGCAAGATGTACCAAACTGGGGCTGGGACTTATGGATAAACTGACATCTCTTTTCACGAAAACACTTTTTATCGTGACGACTGCTTTTTTTACCTTTACTAGTGTCACCGCTGTGGCAGGTCCAACACTAGATTCGATGAACTCACTCACACCAGCACCGGTTGCAAAAACAACCTTACCTGGTCAACAAATGTTAATACCAAATGCACCCAATGTTAATGCAGATGGTTTTATCTTAATGGATGCCGATAGTGGCAAAATTATTGCCGGTAAAGATCGGAAGAGCGT
>JAGVJQ010000078.1 GCA_020051015.1 Gammaproteobacteria bacterium | reverse complement strand
GGACTTTATTTATATCAAGCGTCAATTACCTCCCGTTGTGGCAGATAAGGTGAAGCAGCTAAAAATCCCTGGTGTATATCTACAACGTAGTTATCATCGCTTTTATCCAGATGCTGAAGTGAATGCTGCCCTATTAGGGATGACAAATATTGATGATCAAGGACAAGAAGGAATTGAATTAGCTTTTAATAGCTGGTTACAGGGAATTCCAGGTAAAGAGCGAGTACTACAAGATTTGTATGGTCATGTGGTGGCAGTAGAAGGTGTTGTTACACCCGCTAAACCCGGACATGATTTAGTATTAAGTATTGATCATCGAATTCAATATCTTGCTTATTCTGCCTTAGCGCAAGCAGTACAAGAAAATAAAGCGGAATATGGTTCGATTATTGTGCTTAATGTACAGACGGGCGAAATTCTTGCCATGGCTAATGCACCATCATTTAATCCTAATATTCGGCCTAAATATCGCAATGGTAATTACAAAAATCGTGCCGCTACCGATCAATTTGAGCCCGGCTCAACTATGAAAACATTTGCGGTGGCTAATGCACTGGAAAGTGGTAAATATACACCAACGTCAACCGTTGATACGAACCCAGGATGGATGATTTTAAATGGTCATCGAGTTCAAGATGAACAAAATCTTGGTGTGATTGATGTTACTCAAATATTGCAGCATTCGAGTAATATGGGGATTAGTAAATTAACGTTATCATTACCGCCAAATAGTTTATATGATTTACTTCACAAAGTAGGATTTGGTCAATCAACGAATAGTGGTTTTCCTGGTGAAGCGACAGGGTCCTTGGTTGAGCCACGTAAATGGTCTGATATTGGATTGGCAACTATGTCATTTGGATATGGTGTTTCGGCGTCTTTGCTACAATTAGCACAAGCCTATGCCATGATTGCGGATAATGGAATAAAGCATCCTGTATCTTTGGTAAAAATTAACGAAGCACCCACTTCACAAGTGATTTTAAGCAAAAAAGTAGCAAGTGAATTAGTTGCTATGTTGCAAAGTGTAATCGCAAAAGGGGGTACGGCAACGGCGGCACATATTCCTGGATATAAAGTAGCGGGTAAAACGGGTACTGCCTGGATATTAGGTCCGCATGGTTATGAAAAGAATGATTATAATGCATTATTTATCGGGATGGTGCCAGCATCAAATCCTCGAATTGTTGCGGCAATTGTAATAAGAAATCCGCAAGCAGGAAAACATCAAGGTGGTGAGGTTTCAGCTCCTGTATTTGCACAAGTAATGACAGGTGCTTTACGCGATTTAAATATTCCCCCCGATGATTTGGCGAGCTTGGCGCCGCCAGTACCTGCCAAATCAACAGGAAATATTGCTAAATAAATGTAGGGTGGATTAGCTTAATGAAATTAAGTGTTTTGTGTCAAAAAATAATTGAAATACCTGACAAACATAATATTGATGTCACCGGTTTAGCTTTAGATAGCCGTTTGGTTAAGCCTGGCTATGTATTTTTGGCATGTCCAGGGACGGTAGTTGATGGACACGATTTTATTGATGTAGCGATTCAGAAAGGCGCTATTGCTGTATTATGCGAAGCAAGTCGACATATTTTTAATGAAGTCTATGTCACAACCGAAGAGGGGCGTGAAGTTCCTATTATTGCGGTTCCTCATTTATTGCAACACATTGGTGAGTTAGCTGCCCGTTTTTATGGTGAGCCAAGCGCTAATTTAATCATTTATGGTGTAACTGGAACGAATGGCAAAACTTCCGTTACGCATTATCTAGCTGCTTGTTTAAATAAACTTGATATGCCATGTGCTGTTTTAGGTACGGTGGGTAATGGATTTTTAAATAAATTAGAAACCAGTTCGCACACTACACCAAACCCAATCGCATTGCAGCTTATGCTCGCGCAATACTATAAAGAAGGTGCGCAAGCCGTTGCAATGGAAGTGTCTTCTCACGGGTTGGAGCAAGGACGTGTTAATGGGGTGCATTTCAATACAGCGGTATTTACCAACTTAACTCGTGATCATCTTGATTATCATAATACGATGGAAAATTATGCTGCGGCAAAACATAAATTATTTGAAATGCCAGATTTACAACATGCGGTAATTAATATTGACGACCCTTATGGACGCAGTTTATTGGCTGAATTTAGTAGTGAGCTTAATTGTTATGGTTATACCATTAGTGATGCGGTGTACCCTGATAACGATTTACCTTTAATCCAAGCTAGCAATGTGCAATATACAGCAAATGGTATTAATGCCATGATTTATACACCATGGGGTAATGGTAAAATCAATCCTCCCCTATATGGACAATTTAATTTAAGTAATTTACTTGCTGTGATAGCTATTTTAGGCATTAAAGGTATTCCAATTAGTGATATTTGTAGGTTGGCATCAACAGTACAAGGTGTTAAAGGGCGCATGGAATTATTACAAAAAGCCGAAAAACCAAGTGTTATTGTAGATTATGCTCATACCCCCGACGCATTAGAAAAAGCCTTACATGCAATTCGTGAACATACCAAGGGGCAAATTTGGTGTGTGTTTGGATGTGGTGGCGATCGTGATAAAGGAAAACGTCCACAAATGGGCAAAATTGCAGAGCAATTTGCCAATAAAGTTATCATCACCAGTGATAATCCTCGTCATGAAAAACCACAGTTAATTGCCGAACAAATTGTTGCGGGTTTTATAAAACCTGCAGATGTAAAGGTAATCCTCGATAGGGTTGAGGCTATTAAATACGCAATTTCGCATGCCGATGTAAAAGATGTTATTCTTGTAGCCGGAAAAGGCCATGAAGATTATCAGCAAATTGGTGATGAAAAGCACCCATTTTCCGATCAAGCCGTGATTTTATCGGTATTTGGAAATGGCATAAAACCGTAATTTCAAATGTAGGGTGGGCTAAGAATTATTGCTCCTCGAAGAGGTATAACATAATAATTTGTGCCCACCATTGGTGATGTGCGTAGCATGATAGAAAAAGGTTAATAAATGGCAATGATAAGGAAAAATTCATGAAATTATCAGAAATTGCTCGTATGTTAGATGGACAACTGATAGGTAAGGATACAAGCTTTCATGGTGCAAGCTTAGATTCTCGTAAAATTCAAGCAGGCCAATTATTTATTGCGCATAAAGGTGTACAAGTAGATGGGCACGATTACCTTGAAGATGCTCAACAACATGGTGCAGTGGGAGCGTTAGTTGCACATCAAGTTGATAGTGCATTGCCACAAATCATTGTTAATGATATCCGTTTAGCACTCGGTGAAATTGCCAGTTATTATCGTGAGCAATTATCAATGCCAATTATTGGCTTAACCGGCAGCTGCGGTAAAACTACGACTAAAACGCTGATCGCTAATGTATTAGCCCAAATTGGACGGGTACATGCTACGGAAGGTACGTTGAATAATGACTATGGAATGCCACTCACCTTATTAAATGCAAAACCGGATGATAATTTTGTGGTGCTTGAAATGGGCGCTAATCATTTGCATGAAATTGCCTATTTAACTTATATTGCTCGACCGACAATTGCCTTAATTACTAATGCTGGCCCAGTTCACTTAGAAGGTTTTGGCAGTATTGAAGGCGTTGCGCGCGGTAAAGGCGAAATTTTTCAAGGCTTAAAGCAAAATGGTGTTGCCATTATTAATATCGACGACACTTTTGCAGAATATTGGCAACAATTAGCGGCCGGTGATCCATTTATTACTTTTGGCTTAAATCAAAAAGCTGATGTTCATGCCAGTGATATTAAAACACTTAGCAATGGTACAGTTCAATTTACCTTGCATACCTTAAGCGGCAATATTCCAGTACATCTGTCATTGATTGGTACCCATAATGTTATGAATGCATTGGCTGCTGCAGCTGTTGGTATGGCGGCTGGCGTGCCATTGGCAAAAATTGCCGCTGGTTTAGAAGGGGCCAAAGCCGTTGATAAGCGTTTGGTACCTCGTGCCGGATTAAATGGCGTCCATATTATTGATGATACCTATAATGCCAATCCTATAGCGATGGAGATGGCTATCAAAGTATTAATGCAATTTGACGGTGAAAAAGTATTTGTTACGGGCGATATGGGAGAGTTGGGGCCTGATGCTGAAACATACCATCACCAACTCGGACAAAAAGCACGCGAATTAGGTGTTAATAGATTATATACCGTTGGTAAGTTGTCACAGCAAACTGCAGCCGGATTTGGGGAGAATGCACAACATTTTCCTGATCAAAATGCACTCATTACTGCATTGCAATCCGAGTTAAAACCATCCGTTCACATTTTAATTAAAGGTTCCCGTAGCGCGCGTATGGAAAATGTGGTAAAAGCTTTGCTGCCATAGGTCCGTACCCAATGAGATTATAAGACATGTATTTTCCGTAGGGGCGTATTGCATATTAAGTAGTCCAGCCCCGTTGGGCAAGCATGGGAAAAGAACGTTATTGAAAATGTAGGGTGGATTTGAGCCGCGAGGCTCGTAATCCACCATTAAATGATCTTTCATATGCATAATATGAAT
>JAGVJQ010000068.1 GCA_020051015.1 Gammaproteobacteria bacterium | reverse complement strand
AAATTATTAGTCGACGATAGTTCTATTAGTAACGCCAATGAGATATGTAGATATTTAAAGAACCATTCAAATGCAGTGCCAATACTTAAACAAGCGCAGCCAATGATGGATTTTATTGAGGGGGGACATTTTCCTCTTGTTAGTTTGGAAAAAAATACTATCAATTGTCATTTAACAAATTATAGTATTGAGGTATTAGATTCGTGGTGCGAAGAGTATTTGAATCATAAAAGTTGTGCTTTACTATATTGGTATTTTGTTAAACTTGGTTTGATTGTTCCTAACCGTGTTGAATCCACTTCTCCGGCAAATGAGATAGTTAATTTTAACGGTGGTTTTTGGTCAAAAGAAAATAATAAAGCTCAGAAGGTATCAACTTCAAATTTCGTAAGTGTTATCTGTTCACCGTCAGAATTTGATATACAATCTTTTCAAGATAGCTTATTAAATTCTCCAGCAGAGGAGTTTGATATCAATATTTATATATCTGATAACGGCTCAATACCATCTAATCTGCCGCAAGGCTTGCCAGATGTATCAAATAACGCTTATATACTGTCACCAAAGCGATAGCATAATTTAATTATTATTTGTAAACCCGGGAAAACCATCCCTATTTTGCAGCCAATTTTTCGGATCATAATGACTTTTAGCGGCGTCATACATATGAAACGAGTAAGCTAATCGACTTTTACCAGAAAAATTATGTTTGCTAGCGTGCAATAATTTACCTTTAAAAAGCAAAACACTGCCGGCTTTCATTTCAATAGGAATATACTCTGCAGTTATTTCTTTTTTCTCACGCGAATATTTATATTGGCATGTTTGTGTTATTTCATCCCATTCTAGTTTTTGCAATAATTGTCCCTGATGGCTCCCTGGAATAGCCCATAAACAACAATTTTCTTGAGTAGCATCTTCAAGTGGAATCCAAAAGCCCGTTAAGCTATCTGGCGATGTATGCATGTAAGTTGAATCTTGATGTGGTTTAACTGCGCCGCCAATATGAGGAGGTTTGCAAATCAGCATTGATTGAGGAATAACGGCATTTTCCATTTGCAAAATATCACGCGTTAAAAAATGGGTTGCAGCGGAGAAGGTTAAAGCTTTAAACGTTGGATTTAATATATGCAAAGCATGACCAATTTTATTAATAGCTAATTCTTTGGGATGAATAAGATTTCCGTGTGCATCTACCGCATTGGCTTCTAGGAAAAAACGGATGTCATTGGCTGATTCCATAAAATATTTTTCTTTATGTTGCTCAGGCGTTAGCGTGGAAAAAATATGCAAATTACGCGGTTGGTAAGCTTCAATTAAAGACGCAGTTTCTGCAGCAGCGCTTTTTATGGCCTCAGTATTCCAAAAATCCGTCACTACTAAAAAACCAGCATTATGAATATGATTTCTTGCCCAATCTTGCGCACGTTGATCTGATTGTAATTGTGCAAATGAAATACTAAATGACATATCAACCCCACCTTATAGAGATACCCATCGAAACTGGGCGAGAGCATAAAGCAATTTATATGGGCGTATTATAAAATAAAAATGATTAATTTGTACACACTTTTTAAAAAAGGTTGCGTAAACAACCAGCACAACACTAAAATGAAGAACTTTATATTAGCAATTGTGAATGATAACGCATGAGATGGATTGCACGGGCTGAAATATATATTATTTTTATCGTCTTGATGGTATCGCAAGCTTATGCGGGACCGCCATTCCTAACCAACGATACAGATGTCACGCCTTACCATCAATTTCAGTTCTATTTATATTCCTTGAGCGATACTAACTTGGTTGCTACCTATATTCAGGCACCAGCAATAGAATTAGATTGGGGGGTAGCACCTAATTTAGAACTTAGCTTAGACATGTCAAATTATGTATGGTTACCAACAGGAATGCCAAATGCCGTTGGTTTGGGTGATTCATATCTATCATTTGAATATCGATTTTGGCAAGAGTCAACTTATTCGCCGGCTATTGCTATTGCGCCCCAAGTAACGTTACCGACTGGCGACGCAGATCGTGGCTTAGGAAACGGTGCGACAATTTATCAATTGCCAATATGGTTTGAAAAATCATTTGGCAGTTGGACGATTGATACCGGCGGTGGTTACAACTTCAATAACTCATCCACTACAAATAGTTATGGATTTGCTGGATTTTTAGTGCAGAAACACTTGAATCAAAAGCTAACATTAGGTGGTGAAGTTTTTTATCAAGGTGCTTATGGGGCAGGGTATGGATCTTATACGGTATTAAACCTTGGCGGTTCATACAATTTTACCCCCAACTTTAGTCTGCTGTTCAGCGCGGGTAATAGTATCGCTGGACAGCAGACGTTTATTAGTTATTTAGGGTTATATTGGCAAACAGCTAATTAAAGTATCATGCAGCTGGACTTAGCCGTAGCTTGGCGAGCCAACACCATCTCATGCGGTTGTTGATGAGTTGGACGAGTTTTATGTAGTCCTGTCTGCGAAGCAACGGTTGCTTGACTTGCGGAGCCTTCCGAACGCGCTGCCGTCGTAAATAGTGGCACATCTTTTGGTCGTGTTGTTTCATAAAGCGCTTTCGTGAATGATGGTAACTCACCAGCTGGAGCCGATAGATATTCTTCTATCAATGCAAATAACGATGAATCAGTTGCTTTAAGTTCATTAGCTCGATTAATCATTACGCCATAAGTCTTCTCAAACCATGCAGAAACGGATTCGAATTCTTTGACGTTAGCATCGTTATTGATCAATGGTTTACCTAATAATTCTTCTAGTGAACGTACTATTACAATTTCACGAAGAATTTCCCGAAGGTCATTATATGATTTTATTTTTGCTTGCTGTTCGCGCGGGAAAGAAAAGTGATCAGAAAGTAAATCGCCTGCTTTGTCATCTGCTTTCTCATAGGTATTTTTCACACAAATTTTAAGCAAGGTAATTATTTCTTTCATAGTTAGTGAATAATATTTATTATTCATTAACATCAGTTCGGCAACTTTAAAATTTTGACGGCCAATTTCACTGATAATACGAGGTTTTATTTTTTTAATTTTTGCTGTCAAATCAGAAAAATCTTTATTCTTTTCATCTATGCCGTTGAACAACTCATTAAGACGTTTGATTTTTTCTAATAGCGGTTTCTGTGCACTAAGTATGTTCGATATCGGATCTTTCAAATAGTCGGTAAGAACATTCAAAAATGGTAATAAAGTACCATTACTATTTCTGGTTGGATATTCAGAACCAAACCAACTCCAATCTTTGTCATTACAAATAGTAGGGATGGAGGTAATATTTTTATCATCAATGATGTATTCAGCAGCAAGCGCGGTAAGCCAAGGAATTGATGCTAGGATGTTAAGTTCCTTACCGCAAAGCTTAAAATCATTCATGGTTAATGTATCTAACGTCCCTGCAAAATCATATACTTCTTGCAATACGGTAACTGCATGAATAATTTGTTTAAATGTGGGTAATTTCTCCTTTTCATCGGGGAATAACACTTCAAATCCAGCCAGCATGGTGCTGTAATGTATTCTTGCTTTAGATACAGCTGCTTTTCGAATCGTATCGATATGGGAAGAAAGAATTTTATTAATTTCTTCATCGGTTAAATTGTAGTAAATAGCTTTTGATAGAACTATTTTTGCTGCTTTAATATTTTTTGTAGCCATGTTAATAAGTCTTTTTTTGACTGACTGCTTTTTTTCTATTAAATGCTGAAATAATAAGCAAGTGTCGCCATTCGCACCGTCATTTCTGTCATGATAAAAGTATCCTGCAGATGATTGTACTAATGCATCAATTTCTTTAACAAAATTTAAACCTCCATATTCTTTTGCTATAGAACGCATCTTACCATAATAAAACTTCAGAGTTCCTCGCGCAGTTTTCTCAGCAGAGGGAGGAGAGTTTTCTATTGAATCTTCATCATCATTTTCTATATGTTGCCTTAATGCGCGCTGTTTGAAATAAATGCCTGTATTCACCGCAGTAATTGAATCACGCTCGAGATCACTTATATGATAATGTTGTTGTTTTGCTAAAATTAACTGCGAAGCATTAATATCTTCTTTCGCTAATTTAATGATTTGGTATTTGATATGCGGCAATCTTAAAACCAAGTTGGTAAAAATATTTCGATAATAATTTAATAAGTCATCAATTTCAGGCAATAAATCGATACTAGATAAACGTCTTCCATTGTGTACTTCCTTTTTGAAATCATCAAAAGCAGCATCAATGGCTTCTTCATTATCATGATACTGTTGTCTTATTTGTTCATAAAATTCTTCTGTTGCTGGAAAGTCATGTAATGCTTCAGGGAATTTATTAAACAAAAAGGTTTGCCATTGCTCAAGTAAATAGCTATCGGCAATTTGGATATTATATAATGCAAAGAAAAGCGTTAAAAATTGCTCATTATAGTTTTCATGTAATTGATTTAGCTCTTGTGCTTTAGCAAGAGGGGTGGCATCTTGGTTGGAAAGAATTTCTAAAACTGGATCGGTTTCATAAAAAAAAGCAACTTCAAGGAGTGGAAATAATTTTCCTGTATTATCCATTATTGGATAGTATTCAGTATCCCATTCTGGTGGATTATTATTAAAAACATCATCAACCACGTTTGTGTCTGCATCGAGATAACTGGCAATATACTCAAATACTAGTGCAACAAACCATGGGTCATTTCTATGAACTTCCGTGATAATATTCAACATTGCTTGGCATTCATTAGAAAAATTTTCTGGTGAATTAACTGGTGATGGAGTTTCTGTTTTATAATGTAATAATGTGTTTAAGTCAATTTCATCACCATAAATATCATATATTTTATACAATGAAAAAACACTAAAGAAGATCTTTTCCATCATATCAACGGGCACGGATATTTCCTGAATTTGTTCTGAAGATAAATTGGGGATCTGCAAGTTATTTATTTCTTGTTCAACTTGTTCAAATAATTCATCTTGATGTTTGGCTAAAATATCAATCTTCTCTAAATAATCTAGCTGATAGTACTTGGCCATAGGT
Organism: Gammaproteobacteria bacterium; assembly: GCA_020051015.1. Lineage (GTDB taxonomy): Bacteria > Pseudomonadota > Gammaproteobacteria > UBA1113 > UBA1113 > JABEVJ01. The sequence goes on along the minus strand of JAGVJQ010000068.1, from coordinate 7,978 downwards.
AAAATAATTTTCGCCGCATCGAAATTTTCATAAGCAATATTACTAATCAGTTTTTTAAAATCACTCGCATGAACTACTTTGCTAAATAAATTGGTACTTGCATCATCAGAATTATTGTTTGAGTCAGTTGTAGTATTGTTGTCCGAATTGGTCTCGGATTCATTATCTGAGTCCGTAATATATTGTCTAAGCAAATCATCAATTGCTTGAGCTTTTTTGACAGCAGAATCTTCGAGATTAAAGATGGCAAGCAGGGTGTTTTTAAGTTGTATATAAAGTACATATTTCACAAATGCGTCAATAAACGGAATTGTCTTAAAATTTTCATTTTGTGTGACATTGTTTCCATCAATTAATGGAAAAGCTCTATTGTTTTCATGTAGAACGAAATACAAAAAGTCCATTTCTGTAATGACATTTTTAGAGATGTACTGTACCAGCATGGGCAGTAACCAAGGAATATTTTTGTTATATTTATTAATATCGTCAAACATTGCAGCAAAGGGAGATGATTTTACCGCTTCAGTCTTTGAAAGAGCGGCAAAATCAAGCCGGTTACCTGAAAAAACAAATATATTATAAAGTGTGACTACCGTGGTGGTTAAGTTAAATAATTCTTCTGTCGTTAAAGAAATACTCTCTAATGTAGAAGCAGAAAGTGATAAGTAGCCATCAAGTATTTTAGTCGCTTGTAACTCCGCTTCGGCCATAATTTTTTCTTTATGTATCCATAAGAGCGTAATTAGTTCAGCATCGTCGAGCGAATAACGTCTATCAGCCAAAAGTGATTTAGCTGATTCAAGGTCATCCACCGCATTTTTCATTCTGGTTGCTTTATCAAGGTTACTATCGCTTGATGAGCCCTCACTAGCCGATGGTGAAGCGTCACCGAGAATAGCGATACCGGGTATTTGGAGTGAATTAGATCTTTTAACTGGAGGTTCATTAGGAAAGGCAGCTCTTTGAAAATCAAAATCATCTTCAAATGGTCGCTGTAAGTTATAACTGTCTTGAAGCAACTCGGGTGGAAACTCTATATCATCATTTAAACTTGTTAATTTATTACCATGAGCATCAGAGTTAATATCACTTTGATAATTATCTTGATCATTGACAGAGGTGCTTTTCTCTAAAGTTGATCTTATTAAAATTTCGTCATTAGCTGAATTGTTTGTAATCGTCATTTTTGCCCAAGTTTAATAAGTATGGTTACAAGTAGTGTTGTATTATAACCAAGAAAAATTAAGCATTTATTAATGTGAATGATTTATTAATTGAAAATCTCCATCAATTATTGGCTCGAGGGGCTATATAAGAGGTGCTTTATATAAATTATCTAGCTTATTGGGAGCTGCAGTATTAGTCACTGGTGGTTTTATATGATGATTATTCGATAATAACATAGCGCGCCCACTTTTTTTAATGCTTATAGCCGTGGTTGAGGGTGATGTTTTTTCTTTTTCTTGGTTATTAGCGGGAGTCGCCAAATAAGCTACATATTTCACAAATGCCTCAATGAATGGAATGGTTCTATTATTACTATTCTGCGTTACATTCTCACCATCAATGGCAGGAAATTTTCTGTTTTTTTCATGTAGGACAAAATGCAAGAAGCTCATTTCAGTAATAACATTTTTTGAAATGTACTGTATCAACATCGGAAGTAACCAACGGATCTCTTTGTTATATTTATCAATATCGTTAAACATAGTTGCAAAAAAAGAATTTTTTGCCACTTCGGTTTTTGCGAGATCAGCAAAATCAAGTCTGTTACCTGAAAAAACAAATATATTGTATAGAGCAACTACGTTAGTGGTTAACTTTAATAACTCTTCTGTAGTTAATGGAAAACTCTTTCGTGTAGCGAGAGGAAGAATTAAATAACCTTTAAGGATTTTAGTGGCATGCAATTTAGCTTCCGCCATGATAGTTGTATAGTGTCTCGATAATAGCGTAACTAGTTCGTCATCACTGATGAAAAAACTTCTATCTGATAAAAGTAACATTGCTGACTCAAAATTTGTTACGGCGTGCATAATTCTCGTTGTATCATCAATCTTGGAACATAACTCTTCATTTGTAGTAAAATTTGAGGAATCGTTTGAATAGATAAGTGGGGATCGTAAATTAAAAAATGAATTTCGTTGGCTGCTAATGCGGCAATCAACGTTAGGCGTTAAATCAGAACTATTACCGAGTAAATCTGGAAGTTCAGTGCTGTCATTTGACGTTACAATAATCCATTCATCTATGTTTTTAGAGTCGGCATCACTTTGACTATCATTATCAGTATCTGCGAAAACACCTCTTTGGTCATTTATCGCTGAATCTAAATGTGGCAATGATTCTTGGCTATTTTCAAGTACTTTTTTAAGCCGTTTTGTATTGGGATCGTTTGGATCTAAAACAATCCACTGATTATCTATGTCGTCAAGGTTAGTATCGTAATCTTGGTCATCTTCAGAAATGCTTCCTATCGATGCAAAAATATCTAAGGTCTTATCATTGTCTTTTTGGTTAGGAATAGTTATTTTTGTTGAAATTTCATCACTAGTTGAATTTTTTGCAATCGTCATTTTCACTCAATATTAATAAGTTTGTTTATAAGTTATTAGTATTCTAACCAAGATAAATTAACCGTTTATTAATGCGAGTTTTGATTTTAAAGATAAATTTTGTGCACGACATTCTTTATTATTACTGTCATTCCGAGTAGCCTAGCCACGTTGAGGCAAATATGAGAAAAGAACGTTATTGAAAATGTAGGGTGGATTACGAGCCTCGCGGCTCTAATCCACCCTACAATGAATATCATCGATGATCTACAGAGCCGTTGATGGCGTAGCAATGAGTAATTGTTTTTTTTGTTGCAAGTAGTGGTAGCTGTACAACCCTATCAATGGCGAAACCATGATCATTAATCCACCAGCAAATAAAGTTACATAATGTATAGTTCCGCCGACATTAATGTTCGATGGAGGGAAAAAACCAACGACAAAAGCGGTGCAGCATCCGATTAAGCCTGCTGTGGTAAGCAAATAAGCGCCAATTTTTTTGCCAGGAATTAATTGAATCTGTTTAGCTCTCACTAATAAAACAAACGCTACGATGAACATTAAGATATACATCATGATATAAAGCTCAGTACTTAAATCCAGTAATAGCCAATATGAGCCATTCACGGTGGGCATCAAGAAAAAAGCTGACGAGACCAAGGTGACTACAATTCCTTGTAATATCAACATGTTACTTGGCGTTTGATACTTATTCTCTTTGGCTAAGAAGGGAGGTAAAAAACCATCTTGTGCAGCTTGCAATAAACCATTGGCAGGGGAGATTAACCAATTAACCATCGTTCCTAAACTGCCAAATAATAACATTCCGCCCAAGATAGGCTCCAACCATGATAGATGAAAACCATTAAATAAAGCATTAAATGCTTGAATAGTACCTGAGGCTAAAACAATTTCATTATGTGGTACCACTAAGGCAACACCTAATGAGCCTAAACCCATTGTTAAAATGATTAAAATAATCGAATAAATTAATGCTTTTGGGAAAATGGATTTTGCATTTTTGACTTTATTGACGTGCACAGTTGCTAATTCCATGCCTAAAAAAGCAGTAATAATTGCTGTTAACGATGTCCAACTACTCGTATGAGCTAACGGTGGAATCAAGTCATGGCTGCTAATATGTAAAGCCAGTGGTTTACCCATAATAATCCAGGCCAAGCTTAATAAAATAATTAAACTCATGGGGATTATCATACCTAATGTAGTGGCAAGGGAGGCGATTTTAGAGGAATGATGGATACCTTTTAAATTTAAAATAGTCATTACCCAGAAGGTTGATACACTAGTTGCAACCAAATAAACCGGATGATTAATCAATTTCGGATCAATAAGATAAGCAAAAGTTGCGGTTAAGGTGGTTAAACACGTAGGAAACCACACCATGGTATTAATCCACTGCAGCCAAATGGCAATTATACCCGCCTTTTTACCTAAGGCTTGTTTAGTCCACAGATAAATCCCAGCTTGTCCGGGCGATTGTTTACATAATTCAGCTGAGATTAATCCAGTTGGAATTAAAAACAGCAGAGCAGCCGCAATAAAAAAGAAGATTAAATTGCTACCAAAAATGGCAATCGATGGCAAATTACTGACCCCATCGACCGCACCGGTCATTAACATGACGAGCGCGAAAACACTGACTTTTTTCATGATTACTCCATTGTTTATTTGATTTTGATTGTAGAATAGCAGAGAGAATTGGAATAAAATAATGAATTGACTTTATTAATTGATGAATAATTTTCATCATAAAGGAGCGTTATGAGTTTACTTAGTCCACAATTAGAAGCTTTTATTGCAGTAGTTAAATATAAAACGGTCCATGCTGCTGCTGATAGCATTCATCTCACACAAACAGCAGTAACACAGCGGATTCGTTCGTTAGAACGCATACTAAAAACAACATTATTTATTCGTACTCGTCGCGGAATGCTTTTAACTAAAGAAGGTGAAGCGTTGTTGCGTTATTGTTTAGCTAGTAAAGAGCTTGAAGGAGCGGCATTAGCCAAAATTCAAGGTGCTGGTATTGAAAGCGAAGTAGAGTTATCAATTTCAGCACCAACCAGTATTATGCATTCCAGAATTATTCCAGCTTGTGTATCAATTATGAAACAATATCCCAATTTATTGATTCAATTTGATGTCAATGATAATGATACACGTCATCAAAAATTGCGTTCAGCACAAACGGATTTTGCTATTATTCAAGAACAAGAATTGGCCGAGGAAATGGAATATAAGAAATTGCAACCCGAACAATATGTTTTAGTAGCAAGTTCTAAATGGAAGGGTAGAAAACTATCCGATATCATTAAAAATGAGCGAATCATCGATTTTGATCAATCTGACCAAATAACCTTAAACTATCTTAAACAATATAATTTACTAGATTCAGCCAAACATAGCCGATATTTTGTTAATCGGACTGATAATTTAGCATTATTGGTTGCAGAAGGCATTGGTTATACCACTCTTGCCAAAGAATTTGCACAGCCTTATATCGCAAATAAACAATTAATTACCCTTAATAGGGCCTTACCTTACGATATAACACCGATATTGGCATGGTATGAACGGCATGAACCACCAGCTTATTTCGCAGCGATTATAAAGGCAATTAAATAATAAATTTTTTCATGAGTAATTCAGAATACAGTAGAAATTACTGTATATATTTAATGATTGCATTTGAACGATTAGTTATTTAAAATTAGAGCCAGATTCGTTCATAATTATATCTTAAGAATCTGTTAAGAAATCATTAAGAAATGATATTGTTCATGAATCCCTAATAAAATTATATGCGTATAACTTTTCTTTCGAAGATATGGTGTTATTTGAACAATCTAAGTCGCCATATATTTCAGATTTGAAATTTTATACGACAGGGAGGGTTTAGCATGTTAGAAATTGAAATCCCATCAATTTTTTCGTCATTGAAAGATTTGATAGATGAATATTTGGATGATCCTGAGAAAAGCGAGAAAAAAGAATTAGTTGATATAATAATTGCCGATATTGATGACATACTTGCTGGCGGTAATCCCATCCTTACTATAGGAGATGAGACAGCTACCGAACTTGAATTTTATGTGAGTGAACAAATTAAGTTATGGAGAAGTGAGATTTTAATTGTCGCACTCAAATGTCAAAATTTGTATACGTTATTTAAGTCAAATTTTTTACAAAAATTCTGGGATGATTTCTTAGTAAGTTATAACCCACCTAATAGAAGTAGAACCAGCCAACCTATTTCGCCAACAACGCAAACTTTATTAGAAATATTAGCAAAAAATTTTTTGCAAACAACAAGCGCACCTAAATTTACACCTTTCCCCAATCAACACTCATTAGATACGTTGATTAGTAATCTTCTTTGTAATGAATTCTCCAGGTTAAAAAAAGTTGAAGATAATACTGAGGCAGCATTGATTAAGAGAATATCATTTCTTGCCCATGCAGCGCTTTATGGCGGCCTAACTGCAATAGAAAAATCAGCTTTTTATATCGGTGATTATATTGATAAAAAACCATATAGCGAACATGACGCAACATTGCTAAATTTTTTAAAAAAACTTTTGGATGAAGCTTCAAAAATTTATTTGCATCTTGGTCTTCGTTTACGTGGGGTTTATTTCATGAGATATGCAAAAATGATTGCTGCCAAAGGTGAATCGAAAGATCTTGTTGACGAATACTTTTTGAATGGTATAACCAACTTATTGATTGCAAAAAAATTAGAACAATATGTTTGTATTGTGGAATCTCAACGACATATAGAATCGGCAGTAACAAAAGCACCAGCTGTCAAGTTAGGAAAATTTGCTGCACCCAGGGCAAATGTTGTAGATAATTCTTTGTTAGTAGAAAAGCTTGAGATAACAACATACGATGCATTGCTATTAGGTTACTATCATCGAGGCTTGCAATTTGAAACAGTTGAGCCGGAGGCTTATGTTGCTAATTGTGATCAATATGGATTTAATGAAGAAAATTTGCGTCGCCGGATTGAAGATGGTGGCGATATTGCTTGTAAAATGGAGACCACCGTTAAAGAAATATTAGCCTCATCATCATTGCGTACTGACATGTTAGATTTGGCTAGCCGGCCAAAATTAATTCATTCATATTGAGTTCAGTCTGATAAGAGTACATCCGGAACAATTCATTTATAGATCAATATATTGTTCATCATTCTACACTTGGCATTAGCCATTTTCACAAATTAACAAAGATTAATTCTATCTATTTTTTGCAACTCATATGGATTTAGTTATTTGAATTTTTTCTAAAATAGAATTGTTTTTGTATTACTTTAAAATATTTAATGATTTGTTAATTTTTTTAATATACTATATGGCATGTGTGATATTTTAGTTTAAAAAGAAGGACTTATCTTTCTTATATATAATAAAAACTAAAGTTATTGTAAATATTTTCAACAGGTTAGTGATATGCCCATTTTATTGTCAGAATTATTGAATCAAATCGAAACTAAACAAAACTCAGATGCATTAACATTTGAACAAGCTACTAAGTTATTTAATAATCTTATAGTTAATAGTGTTAGAGACACACAGCCTTTCATCTTAAAGCCAGTATTATATAGTAAGGTTGATTTGGTTGTTAATGGAGCAGCGCAAGATATTGAAATCGATGTCAGTCAATCTGATATTGAAAGAAAGATTGTATTAACTAATGATGGCAAACAAACCGGTATTAAAGTTAAAATTACTCAGCAAGGTCTTGAAAGCATAATTTGCTTTAAGATTGATGGTCAAGACGAAGAAATAAGAATGAATTTGACCGATGCATCTCAGCCTGTGGTATTAACGATTGATGGCAAAGAAACCCCTATCGAGATTAAAACAACTAAAACTGAATTACCTCGAGTAGCGGTGACAATTGATGGTAAAGCAGAAGAAATTGAACTCGATGTGAATGCCGTTATCCGTCCTCGCCATGCGCATTTAGCGACTGATTTGTCATCATTATCTGAAAGTGAATTATTATCTGCAGTTGCTGTTAATACTTTTGATGACGTGCCTTTTGCTGATGGTGGAATGACACAACTAAAACGCTCGACCAAGCAATACCATTATGATGCGGCAACCAATCAATTTGACAGTAAAGAAAAAACTAAAAAGGTCTTGCGACATGCCAAACATGGTGCAGAAACAATTGAAGAACCTTCGTCAGACAAAAAAGCTATTATTAGAGCATTTTTGGGCAAACAAGATGATAATCGAGGATTGTATTGGTTAAGTAATGGGGATAATAAAAATATTACTATTACCCCTTTTATTGAAGGCTTTTCATTAGGTAATTTTATTACGACTGATGCCCATTTTGAATTATTATCAAATAATCCATTAACAATAAAAAGACGAATATTCGATCTT
>JAGVJQ010000053.1 GCA_020051015.1 Gammaproteobacteria bacterium | reverse complement strand
ATGGGGTATTCCAATTGTTGATCCTTTCAAGAAAAGTCATACATTTTTTAACTACGGATTTGTTTATGCTTACTTCTTATTATTAGGTGAGTTATTATCTAAACAAGAAAATTTAACGACAAATCCATTTTCAGCTGAGTCGGATTTTACGCTGATAAATAGTTTTGGTATTGATAATGCGGTGCCGTTTCTTGCTAGCACGCATGGTATTACACATCATTTAACCGCGTACAAACCATTTGATTATTATTTGATTAATCATTTTTATTATTTAAACGGTAATAAGTTTTCGACGAGTCGTCGACATGCGATATGGGTAAATGAAGCCATCAACAACCTTGCATTATCAAATGATATTATTCGATTTTATTTGGCGGGTATTTCAGTCAATGAAAAATCAGGAGATTTTGTTGTTAAAGAATTTATTGATATTTATACTGAAGTAGTGAACTGGTTGCATGTTATTGTGAAACCTTTGTTAGAGAGTGTTATGCAAAATGTAACATTTACTGATAATAGTGATATGGAAAATAACGTAATTAAGTTTTTAGAAAAACAAATGCATGTTCTTGCGCCAGAAAATTATCAGCCCGATGCTGCTATTGGCTTAGTAAAGGAATGGCTAACATTGCATACCACATTAAATACTTCATCAAAACAATATCAATGGCTAAAAGGATTGGTATTTTTGCTTTATCCATTCATGCCAACTATAACCGGCAAAATATGGTTTATGTTAACGGGCAAGAATTATGTAGATATAAAAGATTATGGCGTTACATTTGTTCAAAAAAAATTAGCGCCAGCAACTTGCTTTCCACCGCCCTTGACACAACTGCAAATTGACAAACTATATTCAATAATTACTCAATGCGAGACTATACAATGATGCAACCAAATATCGACATGTTATACGATTTGGCCGGAGTCGGGGTTGGCCCCTTTAACATGAGTCTTGCCGTACTATTAACAAAAATACCTAATATTAATAGTGTCTTTTTTGATAAAAAACCAAAATTTATCTGGCATGAGGGAATGTTATTACCAGAAGCACATTTGCAGGTTTCTTTTTTAAAAGACTTAGTGACGTTAGTTGATCCTACCAATCCCTATTCTTTTTTAGCTTTTTTAGCAAAAGAAAAAAGATTATACCAATTTTTAATCGCCGATTTTGCTCATGTTTATCGAGGTGAATTTAACCAATATCTAACATGGGTAAGTTCTAGTTTGCCTAATTTACATTTTAACGATGCAGTTATTGACATTGATTTTGTTAAAGATAAGTTTATTATTCAAACTGAAAACAAAAAGATTGCTAGTAAACATATTGTATTAGGAAGTGGTATTCAACCAAATATTCCATTATGGGCACAAACAAAATTAGGTACTAAATGTTTTCATAATCATAGCCTTATGTATCAACAACACGATTGGCATAATAAGCGTGTTGTTGTAATTGGCGGAGGACAAAGCGGCGCGGAAATCATGCAGACATTATTGGCGGACAAAACAAATTTACCAAGTGAGCTGTCATGGATTTCAAGTCGAAGACAATTTTTACCACTTGATGACTCGCCATTTGTAAATGAATACTTCATCCCATCATACATGGAGAAATTTCATTCTTCGTCACGTAATTTTCGAGATGAAAATTTATTGGAGCAAAAATTAGCAAGTGATGGTATTTCAATGCATTTGCTAAAATCCATTTATCAACGTATTTATAAATTAATACATATTGATGGCGCTGATATTGAAATAAACTTATTACCCGATCATGAAGTAACAGACTTGGTAGGGCATAGCATAGGTTTTGAGACAGTATTTAAAAACTTGAGCTTGAATACTATTCGTCATTTAAATGTGGATATTGTTATTTTGTGTACTGGATATCGTTCAGCCATACCTGATTATTTAGATAAAATTAAACATCGTATTGCTATCAATGATGCTCAATACATTGTAAATCGTGATTATTCTATTGCATGGGATGGTCCTGCAAAAAATGCCATTTATGTTCAAAATGCAGCAAGGCACAGTCATGGTATTGCCGATCCTAATCTGAGTCTGATGGCGTTGCGTAGTGCCACCATTATCAATAGTTTAGTCGGTAATAAATTTTATGATATTGAGAATGAGAAGAGTGCCATCAACTGGCAACAAGTATATCCAGAATATGTAAATGAGGACATTGCTTATGTCGAATAATTTTTTAACTAATCCCATGCTTGAATTTTTATCAGCAGAACAACTTACAGAGGGTGTTTTTGTAAAAAGTGTTGATTATGCTGAACGAAAAAAACCATTTACCATGACTTATTTTGAGGTGCAGCCTGGTTGCACAACCCCTTTGGATAAACATGATGTGATTGAGTGTTGGATTATTTTACGTGGCACGGGAGAGTTGAAATATAATCAACAAATATTGCCGGCTAAAGTGCACGATATATTTTACTTTGATTCTCAACAAACTCACCAAATTACAGCATTATCTGATGAGGCATTATTGATTTGCTCAATTTATTGGTCCTCTCAACATGCTAAGTGAAAATAAGGCAGACATTATTATTATTGGTGGCGGAATTATTGGTTGTGCCGCTGCGTTTGAATTTAGTAGAGCCGGATGCCAAGTAATTTTATTAGAAAAAAATCAAGTAGCTAGTGGCATTTCTGGTGATTCTGGTGGATTAGTAAGGATCTTCCATACTAGTAATCATGCAGCCAAACAAGCTGCTATTGGATTTGATTATTATCAACGATTTCAACAACATGTTGGATATGACTGTGCGTTTAATCAAAGTGGCTTTGTTTTTATTAGTAGTGACGATATTAGTGAAAATGTATTGCAACAAATAAATTCATATACAATCGAAGAGCACTTTACCAAACGAATTAAGCCTGAGCAATTACCGGTTGAATTAAATATCCCTCATGATCTATCAATATTTTATCAGCCCTCAGCGGGTTATATTAATACGCAGCTGGCCTGTAAGAATTGGATTTTAGCCGCGCAGCAATGTGTTAAACCGCTGAAACTTGCTGAAAATACTCAGGTTGAAAGAATTGTTATTAAAAATAATGAAGTGCAAGGTGTTAAAACTACTAACGGAGATTATTTTGCTGGGCATGTTATTGTTACGGCCGGCGCTGGTACGAAGCAATTATTAACTTCATTCTCACCATTGGCTGAAAAGTTTTCTTTGCGTGCATTTCAATATAATATTTATCATCTCCCTCGGCGCGTGGTGTTGCCGGCAATAATACATGCAGAGGCAGATTTGTATATTATTCCACAACAAGAAACTATTATTGCAGGCTTTCTAAGTCGTGATATTCATATTCAACATGAGGAACCTGCACTTAGTTTATCGCTTACTAATGCTATTCATCATGCAATTAATAAATTACTACCCGAATTAAATTGGATTTCAGAATTTATCACATCCAAAATAAGTATTGATTGCTTTACATCCGATGAGCTCGGCATGGTATGTGCAGAACCTAATATTAAGAATTTACATATTGCAACAGGCTGGAGCGGGGGCGGGATTAAAGCAGCACCCGCTGTCGCATCTAAATTATTAGCAATGCATACTTCTTGAGTTTATAAATCATTTACATTTTAGCTTAGCTTTGCTAAAGAGAGCATCTCATTTTATTTGGTGCATTGTGCTCATCGATTTCTTTAGGATGATGAAATGAACTTGCACGCTGTCTACCTGGTGAGGGCGGACGTCTTTCAGGTTGATGTACTGGTGTTACTGGCAAAAAAAATTGAAACCATTGATCTGATGTTTCGTATTTTAAATTTTCTATTACCATCTTTAATTCTAGATTATTGACTGGGACTTTGATATTTACTTCTTTAATGGTAGCGCTGTCTAGGTATGTATTTAGCGCAGTTAATAATTCAGTTGCCGCTGTTGGACTGTTACCATAATCAAAATAATTAATGATTAAAATGGGTGCTCTCAATAATGAACAAAATGTTTTTGTTGCTTGCAGCAAACCAGGATTTTCATCTATTTTGAGCAATAAAAGTGTATTTTCCAAATTAGCTTTGAGTGCGTTAAGATCAATGGCAGGATTTATTTTTTGTAAAATACTTCTATATTGATCTATATTTTCCGCTGTTAATACAATAATGTTATGATTTTCTTCATCTTCAACATTCGCAATGTTAACAGTATTCAAGACATAATAAATATTATTGTTGTCTTGCTGATAATTTTTATCACGATAACGGCTCTGGGCAATTTCATTATCATGTGCGGTGGTTAAATGAACGCTAATAATAGCTTGTTCTCTTGCCGCGGTTGTTACTTGATCTAATAGGGCAGAGCCAATGCCTAATTTTCTTGCGCTTTCGTCAACATATAAATCATATAACGTCCAGCGAGTCAGAT
>JAGVJQ010000079.1 GCA_020051015.1 Gammaproteobacteria bacterium | reverse complement strand
TGTGGATAGGAATACAAAGGATGAGAGACTTTGCTATAGCGTGGCCTATTTTTAGGGGCATGAAATGATACCCCCATACTTATGTATAAGGGTATGCTTTGACAGGGGGCAACGAACGAAGTAAGTGGGGGATGTCAGTTCTATTCTCAATCCAACGAAAACACAACCGTTTTATTACCATCAACAATAATTCTGTCTTCAACATGAGACTTTATTGCTCGTGCTAATACCGTTCTTTCAACATATTGTCCAAGTTCACGTAACTCTTCCACATTCAGTCGATGGTTTACGCGTACCACATCTTGCGCAATAATGGGCCCCATATCCAAGTCTTTGGTCACATAGTGCGCGGTTGCTCCAATTAACTTGACGCCTTTATCATAAGCTTGCTGATAAGGATTGGCACCAACGAATGCAGGTAAAAATGAATGATGAATGTTAATAATTTTACTTGGATAATGTTGAATAAATTTATCAGATAGAATTTGCATATATCGGGCTAAAATAATACCATCCACTTTATTTTCACATAACGCTAACATCTGTTCTTCGGCTTGTGATTTCGTATTAGCTGTAACGGGGATATGATGAAAAGGCACTTTGAAATGTTCTGCTGCCCCTTTTAAATCTGGGTGATTTGAAATGATAAAAGGGATGGTGATGGGTAATTCTTGTCTGGACCAACGCCATAACACTTCTAAAAACGCATGATCATATTTTGAAACAAATAACGCCATTCTTTTTAAATTAGCAGCATAATGTATTTGCCAATCCATATTAAAAGGGGTGCCTACTTCATTTCCAAACTTCTCTTCAAGCGTTTTACTCGAAATATCTAAATGGGGAGTTTGAAATTCTAGACGCATGAAGAAAGATCCATTTTCAGGATCACTTGAATGCTGATCAAGATCGGTAATATTGGCCCCATGATCTTTCAAAAAAGTAGTCACTTGGGCAATAATGCCTGGCCTATCTGGGCAGGTAATCAGTAATCTTGCCACCGTAGAACGATCAGCTAATTTCATGTCTCCACCAATTTAGTTAGTATGATGTATAAATATATCCACTGAAGAAACCGTATTTTAACATAGGTACTAGGGTCGATCTGCATCTATGCTTTTATATAAAGATTCGATCATGGGGTGACTATGGCAATTTTTCCCTTTTCTCAAGCCGTGGATGACAAAACTTTTATCAAAACAGTGTGCCATCTGTATCGCATCAGTTTGATGAAAGTGATGCCTGTGAGCTTATTGTTGCTGTTAATATATGATTTTATGCGTTTTGGTGATGTGCTTTTTCCCAAGCAATATGCGCACTTGCATATCCAAGTAGCAGCCTTTGCCACACTCATTCTTCTGCCTTTGTTTGGTACCCTCATTTGCATACAGGATGCGGTTGGCAAAGAAACCCCGATAGATTATAAAAAACTATTTTTCTACACCGCTACGCGATTTTTGAGCTTAATGGGTTGTTTTTTTTCCATGCTCGTTTTTCCGGGCATTGTGTTTTTAATCTGTATTGGGGGTTATTTTTTATTAGCAATGAAGGGTTTACCGATAACGCTTATACTCGCCTGGTCGGCTTTGTCTGTATTTTTCGTTTTTGGGGCATTTGTAACAAAAATTGTAGCCCCTATTCTTGTGTTCACAGATGAACAAAATGCTAACGATGCAGTCGAGAACAGCGAACAAATGGTAAAAGGTTATTATATTCGTACATTTATTTTTAGCTTATATGCTATTTTATTATTGGTTTTTTTATCTAAGTTTTCTTATATGGCAACAGGATATTTTCATTCATTAAAAGAAGTATCGCCATGGGTGCTAGAAGGCATCGCGCAAGTATTGTTATTAATCATTGGACCGTGGTCTTTTGCATTATTATTAGCACAAAAATATGATTTGCAAAGTCGCCATATTGCCATAGCGCCATCGAAACCAAAACTGAATATTAAAATTATTGAACCGAAAAAAGAATCAACGGATAAATCTAGAGAAGATAAGTTAAATTTTTAGCCAGTTGTTTTTGTCGGACCACGCTTTTTAGGAGGCGTAGGTTCGGCGCCATATTCTACAAGAGTATTCGCCATATTGGTTTTATAGAGACGATCAAATGCTTTTGCTAAACGAGAAATGGTTTTTTTGTTAACTTGAAAATTAGCATCTGCCCCTAGTTCTAAATTCAAATGAGCACCTTCAGCATCACCCATCATTGTTTGGATTACCAATATTTCATTGTGTCCAAATTTTGCTTTTGCTTTTGGTAAAGGGGGTTGGCCTGCTATTTTTCCCCGACATTTATAATCTTCAGCCACTTTAGTAAGTGCATCCATTAAAGGGCGTCTTGAGTAAGGGTGAAATGTGTCGGTCATAGTTTGCTCTTGTATTTATAACCAAAGTTTAAGATTGAAATCGTACCAAAAATTAGTCAGTATGTAAACATATTATAGCTCAAAACTGGGTACTTGCACATATAATCAGTACTTGCTAACCTTGCGCGCAACTTTTGAATTCCCAATATTTCCTATTTTTAATTTTAACCTTGCTCGGGGTCAATCTTTCTTGGATAAACGGTAGTAACGGGGGGATAGTACCTAAATTTGTGTATATACACTATAATATTGGTCCACCGACTGAGAATAATAATATATAAGGGTGATAGGTACGCATCATGAGAGATTTGGATCCTTCCAACATCATCAAACTCTCATACTTAAAGGACTTACAACAACTATTCCATAAAGAGATAGCTGAACTCATAGACATCTATTTACATGATGCTAGGAGGAAAATAGCGAATCTATATAAGGCACTTGAGGAATCAAATATTGCTAATTTTACTGCGGCAGCACGTGAACTACGGCTACGCAGCATAGATATTGGCGCAATCACTTTTTCCCATTGTTGCCTTACTCTTGAGATTGCAACGCAAGAGTTCCGTCTTGAAGCTTTGCCGCAGCTTGCTTTGATGCTTGAAAAGCAATTTAAGTCTGTAAAAGAAGAACTTGAACGTTTGAAATCAGCTAAAAAGAAATTAGGAGAACGAGAGCTAGAGTACTTATAAACATAGTTAATTAACTTTGTTTCTTCGAAAGATTTATGAGAGGCCATTGCTTGCGTTATACTCAGAAAAATTAAGCTGAGTTACCTTTTTAAGCCTCCAAGGAGCAAAATATGGCCACGGGCTTGCCCATCGTCATTTCAGGAACGGGACTATATCTCCCGCCCCATAAAATTTCGAATGAAGAATTAGTTCAAAGTTTTAACACTTATGTAGACGACTATAATCATCAACATCGTGATGCTATCCAAAAGGGTGAGCTGCAAGCTTTAGAATATTCCAGCGTCAGTTTTATAGAGAAAGCCTCTGGCATATTAAATCGTTATGTCGTTGATAAAACTGGGATCTTAGATCCCAAAAGAATGCGTCCCTCGTTAACACCTCGTGCTGATGATGAACCTTCTTTGCAATGTGAAATGGCTTGTAGGGCTATCCATCAAGCTTTGGATTATGCACAAAAGACACCGCAAGAAGTTGATGGTTTGATAGTGTCTTGCGCTAATATGCAAAGGTCTTATCCTGGTATGGCGATGGAAATCCAACATGCGCTTGGCATGTCTGGATATGGTTATGATATGAATGTTGCTTGTTCATCAACTACATTCGGTATCGTCAACGCTTATAATGCTCTGGCAAACAATCAAAACAAATGTATCGTCGTTGTTAATCCTGAAATTCCATCAGGTCATATTAATTTTCGTGACCGAGATTCTCATTTTATCTTCGGTGATATCTGTACGGCGATGGTCATTGAAAGAGCAGATACCATTAAGCGCCCAGGATTTGAGATTATTGGTACCAAATTACTGACATCTTTTTCAAATAATATCCGCAACAACAGCGGCTTTTTAAATCACGCTGAAGTGGGAACCAATGATCCTAATCCACGATATTGTTTTAAACAAAATGGTCGTAAAGTATTCAAAGAAGTGATCCCGATGGTAGAAGAACATATTTTGGCACATCTTGCTGAACTCAATCTTCAACCAAGTGATGTAAGTAGATACTGGCTCCATCAAGCTAATATTAATATGAACGAACTTATCATTAAAAAGATATTAGGAAGAGAAGCTAATCCTCTTGAAGCACCTATTATTTTAAATCAATATGCTAATACCGCTTCTGCGGGCTCTATTATTGCTTTTCATCATCATCGTGAAGATCTCAAGAAAGGTGATTTAGGTTTGATTTGCTCATTTGGAGCAGGATATTCGATTGGCAGTATCGTGGTAAGGAAACAGTAATCATCTTCATTTATGGAAAAACCATTAATAAATTTTGAATCACATAGCTCTATTCTACTTGCAGATGAAGTCAGAAACATTTGCGCTCCGATATTTCAATACTTTGATGCTGATTTTTTTTATTTTATACGTTCATATTACAAGGGACCACGTGAGGGAAAACGGTTATTGCTCTGTACTAATGAAAATTGGGTAAAAGATTATTTTACAATTAAGCATTACCAACATGAAATAGTAAATTTTCCAGAAGCTTTTCGGGGTAAAAATTTTATTGTCAGTACCTGGGATGGATGCAAATCCGATCATCAATCTTGCAAAATTGGTATACTAGCTCAGCAAAAATATAATTATTCTCATTTTCTCTATCTTACCTGGGTTTTTAATGAAAGCATTGAAACTTATTGTTTTGGGTTTAAAAAAAACCAGGATCATATTTATCAAAAATTACTTTTTAATGTCGATATATTTCAACATTTTTGCCACTATTTTAACAACGTCGCTCAAGATCTCATTCAAAAAGCTGAAAATGATGCATTCAAGATCCCAGCGCCCAAGAGCAAAGAATTTTCTAATCCACATTTCTTAGGACTTGAATATCAAAAGAAACAAAGCTTTCTTGAAAGCATGCCCATTGACAAAATTTTTCTTAAAAGAAAATATCAAGATATCTATTTAACCGCTGAAGAAGCAAAAACTATCGTGCTTGCTTGCCAAGCATTACAATATTCGGATATTGCCAAACTGTTATCGGTATCAGTACATACCATCAAATATCGAATGAATAATATCAGGGAAAAATTTGGTGCTAAAAACAAAAAAGCTCTCATCAAAATTTTTCTTCAAGATCAATTAGTAGATCTTTGTAAATTTCTACTTGAAGAGCAATTTGAAAATCTAGCTCGTTTAAAATCATCTAAAAAAAAGGGCCACTCAGATAACGCTGAGTAGCCCTTTTTATGCATTATTTCATTCCAAACTTCTTTTTCTTCATTTCATCTAACATGCACTCATATTGTTTGGACTTAACAACAGCCATGCTTCGTGAATTGGAAAAGGCATGCTTGCGTGCAACTTCCAATACATCCGATGAACGTTGGAACTCACGAATCGCTTCATGCTTGCCACTTCTGGCCCCGGTGTCACCTACATGTTCCTTTAACTCTTGTACCATGCTTTCATTCACGGGCAAATCATATGACTTTTCCTTTTCTTTGCCTTTTCCTTTATCTTCTGCTTTTCCTGGTAAACCCTTATTAATGTTCGTAATGGTTTCTTTCACTACCCCCAAAGCATCATCAGTTTCTGCGAACAAGCTTTGAAATTTCTCAAAAATATTATCAAACGCAGGGTTTTGTATATTTCTATTTTGAATTTTCATTATTTCTTCAAGCAATAGTTTATATCGAGGTGCACGTTGAGCACATGTAATCAAAAACGAGTCAATTGTCAAATCAATTCCAAGCTCCATTAATTTCTTGTTTATTTTCTCTTTTTGCTCACGCCCTTCTGGTGTTCTCATGAGTTCCGAAAATTGATGAAATAGATTCATTCCAACCTCACATTGCATTAAGGTTTGCGGTAAATTATTCAAAAATTTCGAGAACAATGCTAAATATTCAGGCGAATCAGGCTTATATTTATATTGTCTTGCCTCATTTAAAAGTTCAATATTGTTTGCGATGGTATTTGAAATAGCATAATACTCAGTTAAAATTTCCATTAAAGGCGCCATGTCACTGTCATCTTTAAATTTTTCTACCAGGATTTTGTAAGGATTATGTTGTGCATCATATCCTTCAATATTGGGATAATCCGCTGGGATCAACAAAAAACTCTTTAAAAAACTCTCTTCTGTCGATCTCAATTCATCTAATACTCTTGTTAAGTTTGTTCTTCCATGGCGAAGTGCGCTGATATTATAGTACTGCGATAAATGCTGCTGTTTCCTTTTCTAAAGGATAAAAAAATGCCTTCACATTTTTTAACGGAGCACCCAATCTCTGTAATTGTCTTTGACGAGCTGCTTTATCCTGTTTATTTTTAGAATTACCCATTTGAAATTCCCCTTAACTTTTTAATCAATAATGTGTTATTTATTTAACACAATAAGAATATCACCAAATACGGCCAAAGCATTTATCCCTTTTTTTAAAAAAAGAATAGGTAAGATAAATGGTTTTATTCGGGGGATGAGTAAATAGAATGAATCTACACATATATTAATTTGGATTATTACCGAGAAAAATTAAAACGATTTCAAGATCTGCTCTTTTTAATTTTCAGACCCAACACCCCAGATTTTGAAGTAAAATGGGATGAAACTGAACGTTTGCTAACGGCGCTTGGTGCTAAAGTTTGCTCTGCTGAAGGCTCAAGAAAAACGCTTGTCTTTAATGAAAACACTATCCATCAACATTGGGCAAGTATTTTACAACCCATTGAATTTTCACAAAGAGGGATCCACCACACTCATCGCAAAAATAAAAGTTGCAATGAATTAGCCGACATTTATGTTGAAATTTTACAAACAGCCCTCGATAGATTTGGCGTAAACCCTTATGTATTATGGCCTGATGTAAATAAAGACTTAGCCGAGAAATTTAAATCCAAACTTAGGTAAAAACGGATTTCTTATTCATTGCATGCTTCGTCAATCCATAGGCACTCACATAGACTATCGCATTCGCCATCATGCCAACAATAAGCCCTGTCACATGCGTGGTGGTTTCTAAATCAAAAGTATTCCAAGTGACAACCGTTAACCCGCCTGTTAATACACAGGCATAAAATCCCCATGGGGGTAACGTTTTATTACTGAATATTCCAATTAAGGGAACAACTAAAGTTGGCCCCCAAAACTGATATGTTTTTAAAAGAATATCCAAAATATCTTGAACAGCTATTGCAAAGAAAGTACTACAAACCCCTAAGATGACTGTTGTCCATTTGGCTAACCCGAGAACAACGGAAGTATCGAGTGGCTTCCCGCTCATTGGCACAATCACATCATTGACTAAAGAACCTGCCGCTGCATTCAAATAACTATCCGCAGAAGACATAATCACTGAGATAAACCCAATTAAAGCAATAATGGCAAAAGGCATGGCAAGTGTTGATTCAAATAAATTTGCCGTAATGTTCTCTTTTACCATCGCCGGATCAATACAATAAGCCACCAAGCCATGTATCATGACTAAAAAACAAATTGGTACCACAAGAAGTCCTGCCGACATGTAGGCCTTGCGAGTAATTTTTTCATTTTTACCCATTAATAAACGTTGAAAAACGGGTGGAATTAAAGCATCGCCTAATAAAAAGCTCATAAAAACAAAGCCTAAGTCCCAACCAGATAAATGTGACGTTGGCAAAAGATGAGAACTTGGAATACTCTCCATCAAGCTTTGCCAACCACCGACATAATGAATTCCACAAATAGCGACTAAAACGATAGCGAGCAACATTAATACTAATTGCACAATATCGGTTGCCACCACCGCACGAATACCACCCACATAACAATAAAAAATCACTAAGCCAGCGCTTAATAAAATACAAAATGCGCGATCATATCCTAATAAACTTGAAACCAAATTTCCCATCGCGCTCATTTGCGCGGTTAAGATCCCAATACAAAACGAAAGCCATAAGATGCCGGTTAATATTTGTGGCACTTTGCCATAATATTTTTCAATCACTTCACCTAAAGTAATCATATGACGAAATTTTGCCATGCGAGGCGCTACCCACCACCCTGTCAAAAAGAGTTGTAATCCAAACCCTAACAGACCCAAGGCGTGGCCTATACCAAATTGGAACGCTTTTTGTGCCGTTCCCATCACCACCCCTGCCCCTACAAACGAAGCGACAATGGTGCTAAAGAGAGCAAAAGAGCCAAAGCTTTGATGAGACACCAGATATTGTTTTATATCTTTGATGCCATGACTTGCACGAAGACCTAACCACAAAATAAATAGACTAAACATGCCTATGCATAATGCCCAAATCATCGTCGGCTCTCTCTTTGTGAAAAAAAATGATTATTGTCATAATGCTTAACATAATCAAGAATTATTCTATTTTAGTTATTATTCTCACAAATAATGGATACGAGATGAACTTATATTTACGGTTATTATGGTTGTTATTACGCCTGCCTTGGATGAAAAAACAAGCCGATCCTCTCGCGCCAGCAAAATTATCGATGCGAGTCATGCCCAATGATTTAGATCCTTATTTTCATGTGAATAATGGTCGCTATTTAACCTTAATGGATTTAGGTAGAGTACATTTGATGTCGGTAACGGGTTTATTAAAACCACTGCGTAAAAAGAAATGGGTGCCACTATTAGGGAGCGCAAAAATACATTTTATTCGTCCACTCTTTCTCTTTAATAAATTTACCATGACAACACAAACCATTTATTGGGATGAGAAGTGGTTTTATTTAGAGCAAAAAATATTTAGAAAAGATGAGCTTTGCGCCGTCTCATTATTTAAAGTTTTATTTATTGGTAAAGAAGGAAAAGTACAGCCCGATGCGCTGATGGATTTACTACCTCATCCTGTCCAAAAACCATCAATGCCCCATTACTTGAAAGCGTTGCTGGAGGCGGAGAAGGTGAAGGTGGGTAATTAATTGCTCTTGATAAAATCCACCCGGGGCGATACTCAAAGCGATTAGTCCCATTTATAGTGAAGCTGCATAAACCCATCATACCCATAGAAATGATCACGATGTTCAAGGTTCACTTTAATACTGAAAGTATAATTATCTGAGGTGTAGGCATTAACCCCTAATCCATAAAGCTGGATATATTGTGCGGGTTTAATGCTATTGGTGTAGAAAGGATTACCACCAATTAAGAAGTTAGACTGCGATTGTTGCACACTACCGGCAAAATCATATAACAACATGACAGAAAATTCTGGAACATAAATAGCTTGTACGAAGTTTTTCACAGCCGCAAGCCTAATCCCTATCCCTGCTATCACTTCATCAAGAGGTTCATTTACGACAGATAAGCTCAGCCCATCTGCACCTGTTTCAGAGTAAGTAGAGATATCTAAATAGGTATATTTAAATCTGGCTACAGGCGCAACATACCATTCATCAGAGCTGATAAAGGCATAACCAATATCCATTTGTGCGCCATATTGCATACCAAAGAAATTCGCATTTGCTTGAGCATTAAAGGTGCCTATAGAAATATTGCGTTGCGTATCGTACTCATGAGAAGCAAAACCAAGCATAGTATCAATATAAAGTGCAGGAGCGGCTTCTGAAGAACATAATTGCATTGGTTGGAACCAACCATAAAATGTCGTCATATAACTATTGATATTGACTTTATTTTGCTGTGATGTCGCATCCGTCGTATTCACTTTAGTTAAGCTTTCTGCCACACCTACCAATGCATAAGGAGAAATTCTCCAATCCCCCCCTAAGGCAATACCGGTTGCATCGGCTCTGTAACCTTCAATTTGATGGCGTTTAAGTTGATCATCAATTTCACCATAAACTTTAAACCAAGCACCAAAACGACCTGTTGTTAAATCAATAACATTGCTATCACCATTATTGACGCCGTTATAGAGCTCATAATCACGTTGCTTTTTGTAAGATTCATCTTGCGTCAATGGACCTAAGCCGTTCAAGGCTTCAAGACGTGCTTGCACACTATCAAAAGCATTGTTGATAATAATGCGTGATGAACCTGGCAATGCATAATTAAATGATGGCGCCAATTGCAATAATGCATTAGAAACGGCCGTGATATCTGGCAATAACTGTAATTGACCTAAAAATATTAAAAAGTCTGGATTTGATGCTGCAAGCGCTGCAATTTGCGCAGGCGTTGTTGGTATCAATGGATCAAGTGAAGCAGCAACTGATAATGGTATATCAGGGACTGCGACCAACACTAATGGATTAGTGTGTGATATTAAATTTACATTGGTTACAGGATTATTATCTTTTGTAAAATAAAGCATCGCCGATGATGGTTGCACTACAGTGATATTACCAAATCCTACAACTGGGGCACCGGATTGCACGACTGGAAACACAAAATTATCTAAAATAAAGGTACCATTGCCTAATTGCGGATTAATGGTACTACCAGCATTAAATGTCGCAACCCCACCAGCACCGACATCAATTTGTCCAAAACCAAAAGGCGCGACAAGAGACATGTTTTGGATTAGAGGAGCAAAAGCACCATTTTGCACATAATTTCCATTGGCACCTGTTTGTAAAATACCATTATTACTAATACTTAAATAACCATTGTTGGTGACAGGATTACCCGCAGATCCCATCGTCACTGTCACGCCACTATTAATATTCAATACACCTGATGGGAAAATAGTAAGCGCACCAGTGCCAGTCACGTTGCCATTAGCATTCATCGTAGTGTTGGCATTAATATTTAATGCGGTACTTACATTGGCAATAATGCCACTATTGGTAAACGTTGTACCGGCGTTGTTAACATTTATCGTAGGTACAGAGGCAATAAGACCTGGGGATGTGAAACTTGCATTCACATTTAAAATATCACCGGCACCACCTATTAATTGGCTGAAGCTACCGCCAGAAACATTGTATGTGTCTGCTTGATTGCCGCCAATGATACCATCCAAGCTTGCCGTTCCAGATAAATTCAGAATGTTACCGGCAATATTACCTAAAAATACTACATTACCGAAAGAAACCGTACCACCACTAAAGTTTAATGTGCTTGCCACGTTATCAGTTGAAAAAATATCACCATTCACCGTACCGCCGGTCATGGTTAAGACATTACCCCCCCCCCCTGCAAGTAAAACATCTCCAGTAATGGTGCCACCATTTTGAAACAAAGGAATAATATTACCTACGCCGGATAAATCTATAGCAGTAGCAGGAACACCGTTATCAATGATGATTCCGGTGTTTATAATGCCATTAGGAATGGTTACACCCGGTGCTGAGGCATTGATGGTGGCCACTTGTGCATCATTGGCAGAAATTGTGCCGGAATTCACAAGACCTGTGAGACCACTAGCTGCACTAAATACAATAGTGCTACTGGTATTTAGCGATTGAATCGTGCCGGTATTCGTTAACGTACCACTGACATTTGCCCCAATATCAATTGTATCAGTGGGACCTAGTGTTGATTGTATAATCCCCGCGTTATTAATGGCGCCAAATGAAGTTTTAATGTTAAGTGCGCTAAGACCGGCGGCACTAGTATTTTGAATAATACCTGTTGAAGTATTAGTAATGGTACCAGTATAGGCGCCAGAAGTCAGATTCAAACCAATACCAGCGCCTGTCGAGGTAATGGTGCCACTATTGGTGATAGTACCGACCGTGGAACCATTAATAATAACGGCACTTCCGCTGTCTGAACTAATCGTACTGCCAGCATTATTAGTGACAGAATTAAAATCGACATTTAACAAAACACCATGGGTAAGAAGTCCTGTTGCTTGAATAACACCGCCATTGGTGTTTAACAACACTAATCCAGTCCCTGCATCTAAAATACTTGCTGTTGTCGCACCCTGAATAATACTGCCCGCGCCTGAGTTGGTAATCGAGGCATTTGTCCCGCCAGCAGTGAGCTCAATACCATTTTTTCCACTCAGAATTTTTCCAGAGTTGTTGATGACCGCAAGATCGCCAGCGATTGAAATTGCATCCCCTGTTCCGCCTGTCGAATTAATATTACTGCCTGTATTCACGATAACATTAGCTGCTTTACCTGCTGCAAGAATTGAAATACCAATACCTGTGCCGGTTGTTAATATTGCATTGGGCGGACTCGTCAAATTCGCATTGTTAGCATCAATTATTACTGAGGCAGCTTCGCTATCTATTTCAATAGCATTTACATTCGCTGCAGGTTGTATTATTCCAGCGGGAAGTATCTCAATATTGCCTGCTACGCTTGTTTGATAAGGAGGGCCTGCAACGGCTGGCGAAGAGGTATTGTTCGCTGTGATTTGCGTATCAGCAAAAATAGACGGCACCACAAACAGGCTTGATGTTAAAACGGCATGGGTAAGACGAAATGTTTTTTTCATGTCAATTATTTAATCCCATTGATAATGCAGCTGCATATAGCCGTTATACCCAAAGAATTCATTGCGATATTCAAAATTACCTTTAATGGTAAATGAGTAGTGATCTGAGGTATAGGCAGTAATACCTAACCCATAAAGTTGAATAAGCTGCGCGGGCTTTATACTATCAATATAAAACGGATTGCCTCCACCTAAAAACGTTGCTTGCATTTGTTGTGCGCGACCTGAAAAATCATATAACAACATCGCTGAGGCTTCAGGCACGTAAATCGCTTGAATATAATCGAGTTTAGTTGCTACTCTTAAACCAAGGCCCGCAACGGTTTCATCTATGGTATTATTGACCACATTTAAATTAAAACCACCTGCTCCCTCTTCAGAATAACTATCGATATTAAGATAGGTGTATCTCAATCTGGCAACAGGTGCGACAAACCAATTATCGGAAGAAATTACATAACCAATATCCGCTTGCGCTCCATAATGTAAGGAATAAAATTCAGCAGAAGCAGCATTATTAATAGTATTAATATAAATAAATCGTGTTGATTGATATTTATCAGAAGCTACTGCCAACATCGTATCAACATAAAGCCCTATTGCTTCTCCAGTACACGGTTCCATTGGCTGGTACCAGCCATAAAAAGTGGTCTGATTACTTCTGGTTTTCAGTGTATTTTGAGCACTGGTATTTTCGGTCGTCTTTACTTTGGTTACACTTTCCGCGACACCAATAGTGAAATAGTCAGTGATACTCCAATCCGCCCCTATTGCAAGACCTGTTGCATCTGCTCTGAAGCCTTCAATTTGATGACGTTTATGTTGATCAGCGATGGTGCCATAGGCTTTCACCCATGCCCCAACTCCGCGCCCCCCTAAGTAAATAACATTGGAATCACCCGAATTCACGCCATTATATAATTCATAATCGCGTTCTTTGCGATATTCTTCTTCTACTGCAATCGGTATTAAACCATGCAATCCTTCCAAACGCATTTGCACACTATCAAAGGCATTATCCATACTAATACGGCTTGATGTTGGCAAGGAATAGTTAAATGAAGGCGCCAATTGTAATAAAGCATTTGATAAAGATGTATCATCAGGCAACATTTGCAATTGACCAAATAGTGCCAACAATTCAGGATTTGTTGTACCACCTAAAAAAAGTGGATCTAATGACGCGCCTATTGCTTGCGGAATATCTCCCTGCGCTACAGAAGGAATTGAGCGTAACTGTAAGGTTAAAGTAATATCATTTGGATTCGTGATTTTTTCAAAAAACACCAATGCCGATTGTGGTTGCTGTAAGGTTGGCGGCGTAGGATCGGCACCTACAACAGGCACTGCATTTACAACTTGAAATTGCGATCCTGATGGGATAAAAACTCCCGCATTATTGAGAAAAGGACTTAAAATACTACCCGCAAGAAATGTTGAGGCGCCCGTTGTTTGCAATTTTCCATACACCGCAGCACTTTGAATGCCAGGAGAATATGTTGCACCAGCATTTTGAGTATAAGTGGTAGCTTTGAGTACACCACCCGGGTTAATAATTAATGATCCTGAATTATTGATAGTGGTGAAAGTATCTGTTGAGCCATTGTTTACTTGAAATGCACCATTTGCGGCAATGGTTAATGGCGCAGCATAATTATTGGTTGAATTCGTGATCATCGCACCACCGGCATTGACAAAAATATTTGCCGAGTTTGCAATGGTGCTGTTCACAGTAAAAACACCGCCATTGTTTACATTAATGGTATTGGTGCCACCCGTACTTGAAATCGGACTATTTAAGGTAAAAACACCTGGAATATTGATGATATTTGCACCAACTTTACCATCTAAAGAAGTAAAGCTACCACCACTTAAATTAAAAGTATCATTACCGATACCACCATTTAAGGCTTGTAAGCTAGTGCCTGCTAAATTAACGATGTTTCCATTTGCCACATTACCGAGCGTCGTTGTGCCTGTGATAGTGCCACCATTTAATTGCAAGGTACTGGCATTGGTTGAGCTTGATGTAACATTCCCAGCAATGGTGCCACCATTCATTGTCAATGAAGTACCACCGCCCCCAGCGAGCAATACAGCGCCACCAGAAATAGTGCCCGCATTTTGAAATAAGGGAAGCAGACCCGCATTGGTTAAATTGATTACATTAGGACCAACCGTTGTTGTAATGGTACCCGTGTTAACAATACCGTTGAGTACGGTAACACCGGCAGTCGCTGCATAAATAACGCCTTCACCAAGAGCCGCAACAGCAGGTTTACCTTTAATTGTACCTGCGTTGTTAATCCCAGTGAGATTGCCACTCAGAAATATGGTGGCAGAGTCATTTAGCGATTGAATAACACCAGTTGAGTTATTATTGATAGTTCCTGCGCCTGCAATACCAGAATTGACAAGAATCGCATTAACATATTGTGTTGCACCGGTTGCTTGAATGGTGCCTGAGTTATTGAGAATATTAAAAGCATTGCTCAGTACAACAGCACCGCCGCCGCCACTCACCGCACTATTTTGAATAATACCACCAGCATTATTGGTGACTGTGCCATTAAATGGCTGCCCTGCTATACGCAGTGCACCGCCACTCACCGCTGTTGCACTTGATTGAATCGTACCAAAGTTCTGCACATCACCCGTGATTGGAGCCACCGCCGTGCCACCAAGATTAAGCGCATTTCCTAGTGTTGCTGTAAAAAAGCTGCCTGTATTATTCACAATGGAAGTAAAGCTTTGGTTAATCTGCACGGCATCTTGATTTCCCGTTGCAGAAATAGTGGCGCCACCAGAGTTGGTTAATGTTAAACCGGTGCCACCATTGGCACCATTGGTCACTAATAAAGAGGCACCCGCACCGCCTTTAATCACTGCCGTTGCGCCTGAGTTGGTAATCACCGTGTTGGTGCCACCTGCTGCCACTTCAATACCAGAATAGGCACCAATGATAGAACCCGCATTACTAATTGTCGTGGCTGTATCATTGACTAAAATACCATCTGATTTACCCGGTCCGGCACTTGGGCCTAGCGCATTAATCACACTGCCAGAACTGATGGTAATGACATTGCCAGAATTCTGGCCTGCCTGATTAACAACATTGATACCACTGCCATTGCCCGTTGCTACAATTGCTAAATTGCCCGCATTGGTATTATTAGGATCAATGATAACGAAACTACCTGGTTGATCCATTTGGATACCATCAATACCAGTTGCATTTAATTGCCCAGTGGCTGCAATCTCAAGCTCCGGATTAATGGTGGAAGTCATTTGTGGATTAGGAACAGGCTCAGAATAAACTGAAGTCAGAGGTTCAGCCTTTGCCATTGCCGACATAAATAATGTCGAAGCAAGAACGGCATGGCTAAGACTAACCGTTTTTTTCATTTTATGCCCACTCATGCCGTACTTTTATAAAAGCCTGATGACGATGATAATCATCACGACCTACATAATCATATTGCATGATTACACCCGTATTTTTGTAGCTATGAACCGCAAGACCTGCTCCTATTTGAAAACTCGTAGAATCAGGCACAGCGCCCTGACTTAAAAATTCAAAGCCACCGCCGGTAAAAAGAGCCGTTGCAATTTGATTGTCATTAACAAAATCATGAGAAACATGGGCATGGATCTCAGGAACAACATAGGCAGCATCAAAATGATTCTCATATTCTAATTTTACGCCTGCACTTAACGGCAAGTTGTATATACTTTCATATTTTACATATAAATCTAAACCAAAAGCGTCTTGTTCAACATAGCCGTCAAAATGCTGATACGAATAAGCCAACATGATTTTGGGAATTGCGCGAAACTGCCCTTTTTTCCATACAAATCCTGTTTCCAGATAAGCATCGGTTTCCCAACCAGAAAAATCAGACCATGCAATGCGCACAAAAGGAACACCACCTACAGGCGGCACTAATATTTTACGATTAGTATCAAAATCATTGCGTGCTAGCGTGAATGCGGTATGAATATAAAAGGGACACTCAAAGCTTATCCCTCCATACAACGTTCCTTGATATCGTTTAATATCCATGTAACTGCCGGAAGGGCCTCTAGAATCAACATCTGCGTAGGAATATCCGCCTGCTATCCCGAGGATTAGATTTTCAAAAAGAAAATCGCGCCCAATAAAAATCCCACCCACATCAGCATCATACCCTGGCACAAAATCACGATTACTTTGCCCTGTATTGTTGCCAAGAATTTGGATCCAGGCACCTTTTGATATGTCTTCTTGAAGTATTAAATCTTTAACAGGTTCTTCCGATGACGTCGGGCTGGCATCAGCTGTAACTTCAGCCGGCGCTGGAGTTGTATCAGTTGCCGCTTTTGATTCTTTTACGGTTTGTTCTTTGCCATTTGATTTCTCTGATTTGCCATTGGGTGACTTCGTATTGACTTCATCACCACTTGATAACCCCGTCTCATGTGAGACTCTGAGTAACCTATTATGAATGACCCCATACATTTGGTTCATGGGACCTTCAGAGGCAGCACGTAAACTACCATCTGCTGACGGTATTAAAGTCTGTAATGCATCAAACTTCTGCTGAGCTGTTGGTAATGCATCAATTGCAATAATTAAGGCATTAAGCTCAGGCGCTGTGACTGCAGCTGTTGGACGTATAGCTTCAAGCATTGAAGCGACATCGGGATAGACAGCTAAGACTTGTGAAGAAAAACTGGCTAGTAGAATAGCCCATAGTGAAGATATTTTTGTATTATCTACGGACATCAATATCTCTCCCTGACATATTAGTCAATCCTATCATTGGTGTGGCTTCACCCAAAGCATTCTGTAAAAAAATCCTTTTACACTGGCTGTCCTGCGGTTTAAAATTTTAAGTATGAAATATTTAGCTTTCATCCTTATTGCATGCCTTTGGGCATGTAGCTCAACCACAAAACAAGCTCGTTCAACGCAAAGAGTAATCATTCAGGCTGAGCAAGCAGGTTTTACAGAGCAAAGATATGCCACAAATACTTTTACCATAACTGCTTATCAACAACTCCCAACTTACCCTACCCAAACACTATATGTATACATAGAAGGTGATGGAAACAGTTGGAAAACAAAATATCAATTATCAGATAACCCTACTCCAAAACAACCTTTGGCCTTATCTCTGGCTGTTCGCGATCCCCATTCACATGTCGTGTATCTAGGCAGACCATGCCAATATACCCCTCTTTCTCTCGATACTTTTTGTGATCCGAAATATTGGTCAAGTCATCGCTATGCATCTGAAGTCATTGCGGCATTTGATAATGTGCTTAATCAATTAAAAGAAAAAAATAAAAATTCTCATTTTGTGTTAATCGGATTTTCTGGCGGTGCGAGTATTGCTGCGCTTATTGCTGCACAGCGCAAGGATGTTTCTGGTCTTATCACCGTTGCAGGCGATCTCAATCATGCTGCTTTAAACGAATATCATCATACAACACCTCTAAGAGGATCGCTGAACCCAATCAAGGTAGCTGATAAGCTAAAAAATATTCCTCAACATCATTTCACTGGTGGTCGAGATAAAATTGTTCCTCCTTGGTTAGCTGAACAATTTTCTAAAACAGTTAATAACCCTAGCTGCGTGAAAGTTATTAAATTAAAAAATGTTAGTCATCACAAAGGATGGGAAGACCAGTGGGTTGAGCTTATTAAATTACCGTTGGAGTGTGACCAATAAAACCCAGACCATGCGCCCCAACCATAAGACCCTCACCCTAACCCTCTCCCGCAAAGCGGTAGAGGGGACAAGAATTTAAGATCTTTTATCCGATCCCCTCTACCGCTTTGCGGGAGAGGGTTAGGGCTGAGGAATCGACACATAATTTGAAGAAAATTTCTTAAAAATTATAATGTTAGCTTGAACTAGATTTAGCTTGCGAAGCTCTTACCCCTTCTCCCCTT
>JAGVJQ010000119.1 GCA_020051015.1 Gammaproteobacteria bacterium | reverse complement strand
TGGTATTATCTAACGCCGAAGTTGTTAATCAATCTTTATGTCGATGTTGATAATCCACTTAATCAAAACATGGTGCATTTAGCAATTTATTTTTTTGCAATTGCGGCGATTGCGTTATCACTAGATGGGTTACGAAATATGCTTGCTGGTGCGTTACGAGGTGTCCATGATTCCAAGGCGCCTATGCAAATTGGTATTATCTGTTTATGGTTTATTTCGTTACCAGTATGTTATTTGGTAGCCTTTACATTTAAAGGCGGCCCAGTTGGATTACAAATTGGATTTGCTAGTGGATTTATTGTCGCATCTATATTATTGTGGCGTAGAATGCAGAAGAAAATCAATTTTATTCTAGCAGAGCGAGTGCAGCCGCTGGAATATCGATTACCTTCGTAGACTTGATTTGTCGTATTTATTAAAAAAGGTGTGGCTACAAATCATGCCATTACGGAATAAATTGTGTAGATTTTGAAATAGGGTTTAGAGTGAAAAAATTTATATTAGCGATAGGACTTTGCTTTGGGATTTTATTACAACCAACTTGTTATGCTAAACATACCACTCATCCGGTATCAAAATCACCAGCCCCTATTGCAGATCAAATTAATTATGTTATCAAGCGCGCTGGCCATGTTAATATGGGCGTCGTTATTAAAAACTTGAGTACGGGTGAAACTATTTATGACTATAACGGTAGTCAAGCATATATTCCTGCCAGCAATCTAAAAATATTTACCGCTGTTGCGGCATTAGAATTTTTGACCCCAGGCTTTCAGTATCTTACTTATATAGCTAGTCCTACATCAACGGTAACACAAGGTGTTTTGGCTGGTGATTTATATGTCGTATTTTCAGGTGACCCTAGTTTGACGCAAGCCGATATTAATGAATTATTTTTGCAATTGAAACTGCGTGGTATTAGCCGGGTTGATGGCAATATTTATATTGATGATAATTATTTTGATCATGATACTATGGTTCCAGCAGCATTACCGGAAGATGCTACATTTTGTTTTTCTGCACCAGTGGTTGCTAATAACTTAGACCATAATTGCATTGGTATTTATGTTAAACCAGCTGCAAAAATAGGCGAATTGGCCAATGTGCAAGTTATGCAATCACCCACATCAGTTAATTTAGTCAATCAAATTGATACGTTGCGCAGCGCTAAATGTAATATTACGGCGACGATGGATGCTAATAAATCATATGTGCTAGATGGATGTATTGATAAAAAAGTATCAATGCAAGCATTTAGCTTACCGGTACAAGATACAAGAAGGTATTCGGCAGACATTATCAAAACTGCAATGAAACAAGCAAATATTGTGTTAAATGGTCAAGTTCTTTTTAATAAACGACCACCGC
This sequence comes from Gammaproteobacteria bacterium, assembly GCA_020051015.1. Classification (GTDB taxonomy): domain Bacteria; phylum Pseudomonadota; class Gammaproteobacteria; order UBA1113; family UBA1113; genus JABEVJ01. Next base: position 45,856 of record JAGVJQ010000119.1, on the reverse strand, counting down.
GTACGGTCGTTTTGGCCTTACACCAATCAGATCCTTTACCCATGCTTGTTAAACATATGCTGAAAGAATCCGATAATTTATATGCTAATTCACTCCTTAAAACTTTAGGTGCACGTTATTTTAAAACGCAAGGTACTTGGGTTAATGGGACCAATGCAGTTGTTTCGATTTTGTCACAAGATAACGGCGTGAATTTTGCTTCAGCTATGTTGGTTGATGGTGCGGGTTTATCGCGTGAAAACGTCATCACGCCGATTCAAATGATGCAAGTCTTATCGACGGTTTATCAAAATCCAGAAATCGCGAATGCCTTTATTCCAGGATTGCCGACTGGTGGTGTTGATGGCACATTAGAAGGGCGTTTTACCGAAGGCGCTTATCGAACGCGAGTATATGCCAAAACAGGAACAATGAGCGATGTTTCTTCATTATCGGGATATGTCAAAAATTATAAAAATCAAACAGTTGCCTTTTCCATTTTAATCAATGGTCAAGACTCTCATCTAGGGAAATATCGCAATATAGAGGATACCATCTGCAAGATTTTAATCTTGTCTAGTTAAACCTACTTGTAGGGGCGTATTGCATACGGCGTAGCCCAGCCGTTTCGCCCACCTTACATCAATTGCATACCCCCTACAAGTAAGAAGATTTTTATTTTTAGTTTCTTTATTCCGCCAATTTCAGTACAATACTCCATACCGCAACGCGGGATCTATAGAGACTATATTATGACGAAGTATGTATTTGTCACAGGAGGTGTGGTTTCATCATTAGGAAAAGGAATTGCCTCCGCCTCATTAGGGGCGATCTTGGAAGCAAGAGGGTTGTCAGTCTGCTTAATGAAGCTCGACCCTTATCTTAACGTCGATCCAGGCACAATGAGCCCATTTCAGCATGGTGAAGTTTTTGTGACCGAAGATGGTGCCGAAACTGATCTTGATCTTGGCCACTATGAACGTTTTGTGCGTACTAAAATGACGCGCCGTAATAGCTTTACCTCTGGACAAGTCTATGCCAATGTCCTTCGCAATGAACGGCGAGGTGACTATCTCGGCGGGACAGTACAAGTTATCCCTCATGTTACCGATGAAATTAAACGAAAAATTAAAGAAGGTGCTGTTGGCGCTGATGTTGCTCTAATAGAAATTGGCGGTACGGTTGGTGATATCGAATCATTACCTTTTCTTGAAGCTATTCGTCAGATGCGCATTGAGTTGGGAAGCCAAAATACCTTTTTTATCCATTTAACACTCGTGCCTTATTTGCGTGCAGCAGGTGAAATTAAAACTAAGCCAACACAGCATTCAGCAAAAGAATTACGTAGTATTGGTATTCAACCCGACATGTTAATTTGTCGCTCTGAAATGCCAATTCCTGAGGAACACCGAGTAAAAATTGCATTGTTTACCAATGTTGAACAGCAATCAGTTATTTCTATGCCTGACATGGATAGCATTTATCAAATTCCAGAAATGTTATTTGAACAACATGTCGATGAAATTGTTTGCCAAAAATTACAAATACAAGCAAAACCGGCTGATTTGACCGAGTGGGATCTTGTCGTTGATGCTGAAAAACATCCGCACCATGAAGTAACGATTGGAATTGTGGGTAAATATGTTGATCTAGTCGATTCATATAAATCATTAAATGAGGCTTTGCGTCACGCAGGTATTAAAACTAGAACACAAGTAAATTTGCGATATATTGATGCAGAGCAATTGATGGCTGATGGTTTACAAACCTTAGAAAGTGTCGATGCAATTTTAGTGCCAGGTGGCTTTGGCCAGCGCGGTATTGAAGGTAAGATTCAAGCTATTCAATATGCTCGTGAACACAAGATTCCTTATTTCGGAATTTGTCTTGGTATGCAATTAGCTGTCATTGAATATGCGCGCCATAAAGTGGGTTGGGAAGATGCTAATAGCACAGAATTTGATGAGAAAACTACTCATCCAGTGATTGCATTAGTTACGGAGTGGACTTTAAAGAGCGGTAAACAAGAAAAACGGGATATACAATCAGATAAAGGCGGCACCATGCGTGTTGGTGGTTATGAGTGTAACTTATTGCCTGGTTCGTTAGCAGCAAAATTGTATGCGCATACACACATTGTTGAACGTCATCGTCATCGTTATGAAGTGAATAATGATTTGATAGAAGAAATTGTTGCCAAAGGATTGTGTGTTGCTGGTCGCTCAAATGATGGTAATTTAGTTGAAATGATTGAGATTCCAGATCATCCATGGTTTGTTGGTTGTCAGTTCCATCCAGAGTTTACTTCAACACCGCGTGATGGACACCCATTATTTATCGGCTTTATTGAAGCTGCAAAAGCAAGAGGCCTTAAGCATGAAACTATTTGATTTTGAAGTTGGGTTATCCCATCCATTTTTTTTGATAGCGGGTCCTTGTGTTGTTGAAAGTGAACAACTAGCGCTTGATACGGCGGGATATTTAAAAGAACTCACCGGAAAGTTGGGTATTCCTTTTATTTATAAATCATCTTATGACAAAGCTAATCGTACCTCGTTAAATAGTTTTCGTGGTTTAGGTATTGAAGAAGGCTTACGAATTTTACAAGAAGTGAAACGACAAATTGGTGTGCGTGTTTTAACTGATGTGCATGAAGATACACCTTTTGAAGAAGTGGCGGATGCGGTTGATATTATCCAAACTCCCGCTTTTTTATGTCGTCAAACGAGTTTTATTCAACGCGCAGCCAGTGCGGGTTTACCGATTAACATTAAAAAAGGTCAATTTCTTGCGCCATGGGATATGAAATATGTGGCTGAAAAAGCCTTGGCGACAGGTAATCAACAGGTTATGGTTTGTGAGCGCGGTGCATCATTTGGCTACGGTAATTTAGTGTCGGATATGCGCTCATTAGTGATTATGCGGGACACGGGTTGTCCGGTGGTATTTGATGCAACGCATTCGGTACAACAGCCTGGTGGCTTAGATGGTCGTACCGGTGGCCAGCGTGAATTTATTCCTGTATTGGCGCGTGCTGCAGTAGCAACAGGTATTTGTGGATTATTCATGGAAACGCATCCTAATCCTGAAAAAGCATTAAGTGATGGCCCAAACTCATGGCCGATAAATAAAATGGAAGGTTTATTATCGGTATTAAAAGAGTTGGATGTGTTGGTTAAGAAAGATAGTGCCAACTTATAGTGCCGTACTATATACTGGGAAATCTTCGCAATTTTTTGTACAATAAAACACTGAACATGCAATATTGCATAATATGCTCCCCTCCCCCCACGAAGTGTGGGGGAGGGGTTGGGGGAGAGGGGGGCTGTCGGATCGGTTTTTAGCATGATTTATACATTTTTCCATAATAATGAAGCGCTCATTATTGGACATAAAAGTGATTTAACTTAAATTAGTGCGAACTGGTAAGATACCCCTCTCCCCCGGCCCCTCTCCCTCACAGCTTCGACATTGATGAAGCGACAATTACCAGCGTATAGCTGCGGGGCGAGGGGAGCCTTTTAATATTATTTTAAGGATAAAATGTATGACTACCATTTCCAAAATCATCGCTCGTGAAATTTTAGATTCACGAGGCAATCCAACCGTCGAAGCGGATGTTATTCTTTCAAGTGGTGCCATCGGGCGTGCAGCGGTGCCATCTGGGGCATCAACGGGCGTGCACGAAGCCGTTGAATTACGCGATAAAGATAATAAGCGTTATAGTGGCAAAGGTGTCACACAGGCTGTGCAGCATATTCAACAAGAAATTGCAGCAAAATTACAGGGTATGTCGCCATTTGCGCAAGCTGATATTGATCAATGCATGATAAAATTGGATGGTACCGATAATAAGGGTCGTCTCGGTGCTAATGCTATTTTGGCAGTATCTTTAGCGGTTGCCAAAGCAGCAGCAAATGAACGTCATTTGCCTTTATATACTTATTTAAATCCAGCTCCAACTTACACCTTGCCAGTGCCAATGATGAATATTATCAACGGCGGAGCGCATGCTGATAATAATCTTGATGTACAAGAATTTATGATTTTACCAATAGGTGCGCCAACATTTTCTGAAAGTTTACGTTACGGCACGGAAGTATTTCACTCCTTAAAAGCCTTATTAAAAAAACAGGGACTTAATACAGCGGTGGGTGATGAAGGTGGTTTTGCGCCAGATGTTGCTAATAATGAAGCGGCAATGAATTTTATTTTAGAAGCCATTACTCATGCTGGCTTTAAACCAGGCCGAGATATTTATCTTGGTTTAGACGCAGCTAGTTCAGAATTTTTCCGTGATGGTAAATATCATTTGGCATCTGAAAATAAACATTTAACACCACCGGAATTTGCTGATTATCTGAAAAATTTAGCGGAAAGTTTTCCTATTTTATCGATTGAAGATGGTATGGCTGAAGAAGATTGGCACGGTTGGAAATTATTAACTGAAGCGATTGGCAAAAAAGTCCAGCTTGTAGGCGATGATTTGTTTGTGACAAATACTGCTATTTTACAGCGTGGAATTAAAGAAAATGTGGCTAATGCTATTTTGATTAAACCAAATCAAATTGGTACCTTAACCGAAACGATTGCTGCCATTCGTATGGCGCAGCAAGCGGATTATCGTACTATTATTTCCCATCGTTCTGGTGAAACAGAAGATGTTACGATTGCGGATATTGCTGTGGCGACGAATGCCGGACAAATCAAAACCGGTTCATTATGCCGTACCGATCGTGTTGCTAAATACAATCAATTATTGCGTATTGAGCAAGAATTAGGTAAAAATGCAGTATATGCTGGGACAAAAGTATTTAAGGGATTAATTTAATCGTTTTTGAAAGGCGTATAGATCTTTCGTAGGGGCGTATTGCATACGCCCATCTGGCCAAATAATAAATTTGGCCGAAGCCTTGTAGAATGATGTTGGAAATATTGTATTGTATGGAAGGTTTATGATATTTGAGAGATGGGCGTATGCAATACGCCCCTATGTAAGATCGATGAATAATTTATAGGTATATTTAAAAATCAAAAGGAATTCATCATGTTGAAATATCTATTTAATCCATATAGCTTGATCATTGCCTTGGTCGTACTATTTGGCACCCTACAATTTCAGCTTTGGTTTGGCCAGGGCGGAATGATCGATATCCAACGATTAAATAAGGTTATTGGCGTGGCCGAACAAAAAAATATGCAACTTTCCAATCGCAATCATGCGTTACAAGCCAATATTGATGATTTAAAACATGGACAAGATGCAACTGAAGAAGAAGCCCGCTCTGAATTAGGTATGGTTAAACCCGATGAAAGTTATTATCAGATTTTAGGTGACCCGTCTGATAATCAGTCAAAAAATCAGTAAACTCGCATCTTGAGTTGTGATGGGTATATACTTTAAACGCGTAGTTAGTTAATTCGCCTGTGGAATAATCACATGCACAATCAATGAAAACGCAGTTAATAATAAAACACCGCCAATATATAAGCCGAAAAACCAAAGCCATTGCTTAGCTTTGGTTTTTTGTTTGGCTGTCATATTTGATACCGCTTTCTTAATCATTAGTAGTGTGCTCCATTTTCATGGGTAACTTTACCTTTGAATACCGCGTAAGAATAAATGGTATAAGTTAATATAATCGGAATAACAATTAACAAACCAACCAATATAAATACTTGAGATTTAAATGGTGCTGCCGCGTCCCATACTGTAATTGCGCGTGGAATAGCGAATGGCCATTGCGAAACAATTAAGCTGATATAAGCCCATACAAATAACAACATTGCCAATAGAAATGGGCGATCATCATTTGCTTTAGCCATTAATTGGCGCCACATGATAATAGCAGTCAATATTCCCAAAATTGGTAGCGGTAATAAAAATGCTAATGTTGGCATACTAAACCAACGCGTTAGTACTCCTGGCACAATAAAGGGTGTCCAAAAAACAGTAATTGCCATAAACAAGGTAACCAGTGCTAGCATCCACTTTGCCACTTTAAACATATATTCTCGTAACTCGCCTTCGGCTTTTTTAATTAACCAGGTTGAGCCTAATAAAGCATATCCAGCCATCAATGCAAAGCCTGTCATGATGGTAAAAGGAGTAATCGAATGATAATTAGATACCATAATATTGCCACTGGCATCGGTGTAACCTTGTACAAACGTGCCAAGAACTAAGCCTTGGCAAAATGCGGCAATGGCTGATCCCAATGAAAAACAGGTTGTCCATACCCATTTACTACTTTTAGCGACATGACGAAATTCAAAGGAAACGCCGCGAAAAACTAATGCAATTAACATCAAAAATAGCGGTAAATATAAGGTAGGTAAAATAGTGCTATATACAATGGGAAATGCGCCGTATAACGTCGCACCGCCAAGTACTAGCCAAGTTTCATTACCATCCCATACTGGTGTTAGTGAACTCATCACTAAATCACGCTCATGATCATTTTCCAGGAATGGGAATAAAATACCCACCCCAAGATCAAAGCCATCCAATAAGACGTACATGACCACAACAAATGCTAAAATACCTGCCAAAATTAATGTGATGATATGTTCTTCCATTATCGATTTTCTCCCATGTAATTGAAGGCAGATTTCACTGGCGCTTCGGGACCTTTACGAATAAATTCAAACAAATAATAAACAAAGAAAACGAGAATCAGAATATAAACCACAATAATTGAGCCTAATGTAAGGGCAACGTGAGAAGCTGGGACTGCCGAAACACCATCTGCTGTGCGCATCAAGCCATACACTACCCACGGCTGGCGTCCGCATTCAGCCGTGATCCAGCCGGCAATAGTTGCCACCATGCCCAATGGTGCACCTAGGACACACAACCAATGGAACCAACGAGACTCATATAATCGACCACCACGACGTAAAAATAAAGCCGTAATAGCCATAAGTAGGTAAAGAACTCCAATTCCCACCATCACGCGAAAACCAAAGAAGGTTGCCGCTACCACCGGTCTATCTTGGGCTGGTACTGATTTTAATCCTACTAAGGTGCCATCTTTACTGTGTGTGTTAAGTAAGCTTGCGCCATAGGGAATGCTAATAGTATATAAATTTTTTTCTTGTTTACTGTCGGGATATCCTATTAAAACTAACGGGGCACCTTGTTGCGTATCCCAAACTCCTTCAATGGCAGCTGTTTTTATGGGTTGATATTGATGAACTTCTAATCCTACTGTATCCCCAACGGAGACTTGCAATGGCACAATAATAAGTGCTGCCCACATGGCAAATGACAGACCAATTTTAGCGATTTCAAGATGTTGTCTTTTTAACAAATACCAAGCTGAAATAGCTGCTACAAAGAAACATCCAGAGATGTATGCAGCTAATACCATATGTACAAAGCGAATAACAAAGGAGGGGTTGAAAATGACTTGCATCCAGCTATCGACCATGAATTTGCCGTCAACCATATGGAAGCCTGTTGGTGTTTGCATCCAGGAATTGGCTGCCATGATCCATGAAGCAGAAACAAAAGTACCCAACATTACCATCAACGTAGCAAAAAAATGCATCTTGGGACCAACGCGATTCCAGCCAAATAACATAATGCCTAAAAAGCCAGCTTCTAAGAAAAAGGCAGTTAAAACTTCATATACAAAGAGAGAACCTAGCACTTCGCCAACGGCGTTGGTAAATTGGCCAAAATTAGTGCCTAATTCATAAGATAAAACTACACCAGCAACGACACCGATACCGAATGGAATAGCAAATAACTTAGTCCAGAATTTAGTTAATCTTAAATAATGAGGGTTTTTGGTTTTTAACCACATTCCTTCCATTATGGTAATAAACAATGCCAACCCAATATTTAATGCTGGGAAAATAATGTGCATTGCCAGCGTAAACCCCATCTGCGTGCGAGATAGTAGGACGGTCATTGCATCCATAAGCTAATTCCTCATTAGTTTGTTTTATCGTCGCCATTTTCGCGCTAACCAGACTCAGTTGCAAATAAATTTTTATTACAATATCAGGGATTACCATATGTTGAATCGTTGTTCAAGGGTAAGCACATTAATTATATATAGTTGGACGCTATTATAGAATTGAGCCTATAATTATTGTGGAAAATAGTAAGGGATCGGATGTTGTAAGGTGTTTGCATGGCTCGGTATGTAAATAATATCAAAATGGGGAAAATAAAATGAAAATAAAATTATCGGTGCTAGCGATTTTACTGGTTACTTCGGCAGCAGTTTATGCGTTTGAGGGTGGTGGACATGGTGGTTTTGGTGGGCATGGCAATATAGGTAATCATGAAAATGGTGGAACATCGAGTAGCAGTTCAGGTGGCACATCAAGCGGTACCAGTACCAGTTCTGGTGGCTCATCAAGCGGTACCAGCACCAGCTCTGGTGGTTCATCGAGTGGTACCAGCACCAGTTCTGGCGGTTCATCGAGTGGTACCAGTACCAGTTCTGGCGGTTCATCGAGTGGTGTAACCAGTGGTAACTGGAGTGGTTCAACATCAGGTGGTACCAGTACCAGTTCTGGCGGTTCATCGAGTGGTGTAACCAGTGGAAACTGGAGTGGTTCAACATCAGGTGGTACCAGCACCAGTTCTGGCGGTTCATCGAGTGGTGTAACCAGTGGTAACTGGAGTGGTTCAACATCAAGTGTTACCAGCACCAGTTCTGGTGGATCATCAAGTGGTAGCAGTACGACCACGACCAGCGGCTATGGTGGCAGCTCTTCTGGGACTAGCACTAGTACAAGTAGTGGCGGCTATGGCGGTAGTGCAACTGGTACTACATTTGAACAGTAAAGTTAAATCCCTTCAGGTAAAGGCGTATAAATACGCCTTTACCTGTCAAATTTAAAACCGAGCTAAATTTTATCCCCCATGTTTCACTCACGTCATGATTAGGTATATAATGTGGGCAATTTTTTCGTATAAAAAAATTAAGGATGCCCAATGACTGATAACATTAATACTAATCCTGAATTACAAGATATCGATCCCGTAGCGACAGATGAATGGTTAGCCTCGCTTAAAGCCGTATTGCAACATGAAGGGCGTGAACGTGCTCATTTCATTCTTGAAGAATTAACCAATTATGCACGTCAGGCAGGCGTTAATCTTCCCTATAAAGCAACCACAGATTATATCAATACCATTCGTGAGGAGGATGAACCTGCTTATCCCGGTGATGGTCAGCTGGAAGCACGAATTGATGCCTTTTTACGTTGGAATGCGATGGCAATGGTAGTCCGTGCCGGTAAAATTTCACCGGAACTGGGTGGCCATATTGCCAGCTTTGCCTCATCAGCCACCTTATATGAGGTTGGTTTAAATCATTTCTTCCATGCAGCTGATGCTAATCATGGTGGTGATTTTGTGTATTTCCAAGGCCATTCTTCACCTGGGATATATGCCCATGCCTTTTTAGAAGGGCGTTTAACCGAAGAACAATTAGTCAATTTTCGTCAAGAAGTTGAAAAAGATGGCTTATCGTCTTATCCGCATCCATGGCTAATGCCGGATTTTTGGCAATTCCCAACGGTATCAATGGGGTTAGGCCCCATTCAAGGTATTTATCAAGCCCGTTTCCTAAAATACTTACAAAATCGTGGTTTATTAAATACCGAAGGTCGTAAAGTGTGGGTATTTTGTGGTGACGGTGAAATGGATGAACCTGAATCATTAGGCGCATTAAATATTGCCATGAAAGAAGGATTGGATAATTTAATTTTTGTTGTTAACTGTAATTTACAACGTTTGGATGGCCCAGTGCGCGGCAACGGTAAAATCGTGCAAGATTTAGAAGGTATTTTCCGTGGTGCCGGTTGGAATACTTATAAAGTATTATGGGATCATCATTGGGATAGTTTATTTGCTAAAGATTTTAATGGCGAGTTAAAACGTCGGCTGATGGAAATAGTTGATGGTGAATTCCAAAATATTAAAGCCAAAGATGGTGCTTATACACGCGAGCACATATTTGGTGTTTCGGAAAACTTACGTGACATGGTAGCAAATTTATCCGATGAGGATTTGCTTAATCTGCATTTTGGTGGTCATGATGCGCGTAAAGTTTATGCTGCTTATGATGCTGCTGTACATCAAACCAACGGTAAACCAACGGTTATTTTAGCAAAAACCGTTAAAGGTTTTGGTATGGGGACAATTGGACAAGCACAAAATACCACCCATCAGCAAAAGAAATTAGGCGAAGAAGATATTCGTGGTTACCGCGATCGTTTTATGATTCCAGTCAGTGATGACAAATTAGCAAAAGTACCTTTTGTAAAATTTGCTGAGAATAGCCCAGAATTTAACTATTTAAAACAACATCGGCAGGCCTTAGGCGGAAGTTTTCCAATTCGTCGTCAGCATGCAGATGAAAAATTAGTAATTCCGCCAATAAAAGATTTTGAAACTTTCTTTGAAGCATCAGGCGATCGCGAGTTTTCTACCACAATGGCATTTGTGCGTATCTTAAATCACTTAATGCGTGATCCCAATATTAAAGATCGTATTGTGCCTATTGTTCCTGATGAATGTCGTACATTTGGTATGGAAGGTATGTTCCGTCAATTTGGTATTTACTCTCATGTTGGCCAATTATATAAACCCGTTGATTCAGAACAATTGATGTATTATCGCGAAGATAAAAAAGGCCAAGTATTGGAAGAGGGGCTTACTGAAGCGGGTGGACTTTGTTCATGGCTAGCAGCAGCAACATCCTATAGCAATAATAATTTCCCGATGATTCCTTTCTTTATTTACTATTCAATGTTTGGTCATCAACGCGTTGGTGATTTGATTTGGGCGGCTGGCGACAGTCGCGCCCGTGGCTTTTTATTAGGTGCTACTTCGGGTCGTACTACGTTGGCGGGCGAAGGATTACAACACCAGGATGGCCATAGTCATATCATGGCAAATTTGATTCCGAATTGTAAAACTTATGATCCAACTTTTATGTATGAATTAGCGGTAATCTTACATGATGGTTTAAATCGTATGTATGTTAATGAAGAAGATATTTCTTATTACATCACCATCATGAATGAAAACTACACTCATCCGGCCATGCCAAAAGGGGCCGAAGAAGGTATTATTAAAGGTATGTATTTATTGCAGTCACCTAAGAAAGCAGCAAAATTACATGTGCAATTACTAGGTTGTGGCACGATCTTGCGGGAAGTAATAGCAGCGGCTGTGATTTTGGAAAAAGATTATGGTGTGACGGCGGATATTTGGAGTGTGACCAGCTTTAACGAATTAACACGTGAAGCTGCAGACATTGAACGACATAATCGTTTTCACCCAGCAGCAAAATCCAAAATTAGTTATGTGACCAGTTGTTTAGAAAAACAAACGGGTCCAATTATTGCAGCAACAGATTATGTCCGTGCCTTTGCTGATCAAATTCGTGCTTATTTACCAGGTAAAACGTATACCGTATTAGGTACTGATGGCTTTGGTCGTAGTGATGATCGTGCTCAATTGCGTCATTTCTTTGAAGTGGATAGCAAACACATCGTGCATGCGGTGTTAAAGACATTAGCCGATGAAGGTAATTTACCTATTGAAAAAGTGAAAGAAGCAATGAAAAAATTAGGTATTAACGCAGATAAGCCTAATCCAATTTTTTCATAAAATGTAGGGACGTTTTGCATACCCTATTTAATGTAGCCCGGATTAGCGCATTACTATATTACTCAAATGATAGAATTTGAAGTTTATTTTGAGTAGGAAAAGTGCTGATATGCGCGTAATCCGGGAGCTGATGGTTATAAAATGGTTATAAATGATATTAATTTACATATTTGGACGAAACTATGCTAAAAGAAGTTGTGATTCCTGATTTAGGCAATAGTAATCCGGTGGATGTTATTGAGATTTTAGTAAAGCCAGGCGATAAAGTAGATGCTGAAACACCTTTATTAATGCTGGAATCTGACAAAGCCAGTATGGAAGTACCGGCCCCCTTTGCCGGAACAGTGAAAGAGTTGAAAGTAAAAGTTGGTCAAAAAGTTACGCAAGGTACTGCAGTAATGATGTTAGAGGCTGCCGCCGCAAAAGCAGACGTCGCGCCAGAAAAAACAACCAAAGTAGAATCAACGAAAGAAACAAAGAGCGAACCTGCCAATGCAGTTGCTCCTGCACCAGTAAAAACACAAGCTACGACATCAACCCCTAAAGAGTTAGATGTACTAGTGCCAGATCTTGGTACAACCAATAAAGTTGATGTGATTGAAATCAATGTCAAAGTGGGAGATACGGTTACTGTTGAGCAACCACTGATTATGCTTGAAGGCGAAAAAGCGTCGATGGAAATACCATCTCCTTATGCTGGTGTGGTGACCGCTTTGTTAGTTAAAGCAGGTGATAAAATTGCGACAGGTGCTAAAATTGCTACCATAAAAACGCAAGCAACCAGTGCTCAATCAAAAGCCCCGATCGTTGAAACAAAAGCAGAAACACCTGTTGCGGCCTATGCTGCGCCAACAGCAAGTGTGACAACAACATCAACACCGCAATCAAAAGAGTTGCCATCTAATACGGAAGTTTTCGCGGGTCCAGCTATTCGTCGTTTTGCGCGTGAGTTAGGTGTTGATTTAGCAAAAGTAAAAGGTACTGGCCGCAAAGGTCGTATTCAAGAAGAAGATGTACGTGCTTATGTAAAATCAGTTATGACACAACAAGGTGGTGCTTCTGGCTCACAAGGTGGATTTAGCTTACCATCTGCACCCGTTGTTGACTTTGCCAAATTCGGTGAAATTGAAACACAACCATTGTCACGCATTAAGAAAATTTCTGGTACTAATTTACAACGCAATTGGATCGTCGTCCCGCATGTGACCCAATTTGATGAAGCTGATATCACTGAGCTAGAAGAATTTCGCAAATCAGTGAACAATGATGCACAAAAAACTGGAATAAAAGTAACTCCACTGGTTTTCATCATGAAAGCTGCTGTAGCTGCATTAAAAGCACATCCTACTTTTAATTCATCGCTGGACCCAACGGGCGAAGCGTTAATTATGAAAAAGTATTACCACATTGGTGTAGCAGTCGATACACCAAATGGTTTGGTTGTGCCTGTTATTCGTGATGTTGATAAAAAAGGTATTTATGATTTATCACGTGAATTAGCTGAAATTAGCGAAAAAGCACGTACCAAAGGGTTATCAACTACTGATATGCAAGGTAGCACGTTTACTATTTCAAGTTTGGGTGGTATTGGCGGAACGGCATTTACACCTATTGTAAATTTACCGGATGTAGCAATTTTAGGCGTATCTAAATCTGCTATAAAACCTGTTTATCAAGATGGGCAATTTGTTCCTCGATTAATGTTGCCATTATCACTGTCATATGATCATCGAGTGATTGATGGTGCAGCAGGGGCGCGTTTTACCAAATATTTATCCGATATGTTATCGGATGTAAGAAAATTATTATTGTGATTTTACAACAAAAAATTATTTAATAGCTTAGGAGCAATTATGTCCGAACAAAATAAATTACATGCAGAAGTTGTGGTATTAGGTAGTGGCCCTGGTGGTTATACTGCAGCATTTCGTGCCGCTGATTTAGGCAAAAAAGTTATTCTAATTGAACGTTATGAATCTATTGGAGGCGTTTGCTTGAATGTGGGTTGTATTCCCTCCAAAGCATTATTGCATATTGCAAAAGTTATTGATGAAGCTAAGCATGTTAGCGCTAACGGGGTTGATTTTGGCGAACCCAAAATTGATTTAACGAAAATTGTTGGCTGGAAAGAGTCTGTTATTAAGCGCTTAACCGGCGGCTTGAAAATGTTGGCGAAACAACGCAAAGTTGAAATCGTTCAAGGCTATGGTCGTTTTGTTTCTGATAAAGAAATCGCTGTTGAAACGCCAAACGGAATTGTTTCTGTGACATTTGATAATGCGATTATTGCAGCAGGTTCACGCCCAGTTAAGTTGCCATTTTTACCGGAAGATGATCGTATTTTTGATTCGACTGGTGCATTGCAATTAAAGAATGTAAAAGGTGAAATGCTGATTTTAGGTGGTGGCATTATTGGATTGGAAATGGCTACTGTTTATCGTGCCTTAGGTGCCAGCATTACTGTGGTTGAAATGATGGATGGCTTAATGCCAGGCGCTGATCGAGATATTATTCGACCATTTCAAAAATTTGTTTCTAAACAATATAAAAGCATTATGTTAGAAACAAAAGTAACAAAAGTTGAAGCTAAAAAAGATGGTTTATGGGTGACTTTTGAAGGTAAGCAAGCACCAACAGAACCACAACGTTTTGATATGATTTTATCTGCCGTTGGTCGTCGCCCTAATGCGGATAGCATTGGTATTGAAAAAACCAGTGTCAAAGTAAATGAGCGCGGTTTTATCGTGGTTGATAAACAAATGCGTACAAATGTTTCTAACATTTTTGCAATTGGCGATATCGTAGGACAACCTATGTTGGCACACAAAGCGATGCCTGAAGCGCGTGTTGCGGCAGAAGTTATTGCGGGTATGAAACATTTCTTTGAGCCACGTTGTATTCCTGCGGTTGCTTATACCGATCCTGAAGTAGCTTGGACTGGAATAACTGAAATACAAGCAAAAGAAAAGGGTATTAATTACGAAACAGGTACTTTTCCATGGGCTGCGAGTGGTCGTTCACTCAGTATTGGTCGTGATGAAGGTTTAACAAAGATTATTTTTGATAAAGAAACTCATCGTGTCATTGGGGCAGGAATTGTCGGTCCTAATGCTGGCGAATTAATTGCTGAAATTGGATTAGCGATTGAAATGGGTTGTGATGCTGAAGACTTGGCATTAACGATTCATCCGCATCCAACTTTATCGGAAACAATTGCATTGGCAACAGAAGTATTCGAAGGTACGATTACTGATTTGTATATGCCAAAGAAAAAAGAAGAGAAAAAATAAAATCTTGTTAACTATTCCGCTAACATGGATGTTGGCGGGTTCATCATCCTGTTGAAAAATAAACAACTCTCACTTGAAGTAAGTAAAAATTTATTACTTTAATAATTTTATATGATATTAATTATCCAAATCGTATATCTACTCATTCATTGGCGAAGCAAAGACTTTTTGTAATCTCTTGTATTTAATCGCTATTTAAAAAAAGTTCTTTCATGAATAAATATCTCATTGACACTATTTCTTTTGATCGGTAATATATATTTAACCTTTAATTAATTTTTATTTTATTATTTGCGGTTTATTTAAGGATGAGTTTATGACTGCTGAAATAGTCAAAGCTGCAAGAGAAAATAATCTCGCCCAAGTTCGATTCGAACTATATAAATTATACGGTGATTTAACTATATATTCATACCCAGAGAATGGTTTTTCTTCTTTGCACTGGGCTATTCATCATAACAATTCTCAAATGCTTTCTTTGTTATTAGCCAAATGTAATGAACAGGCAGTTTCACATCGTGATAATTCAGGCTTAACAGCAATAGAGTATGCGGTTAAACTTGGTCACTGGAATTGTTTAAATGTTTTTTTAAATAACCCTAGGAAATTAGCGTCAAATACAGAGCATTCAATCTATGGATTAGCTTTGTTTCGTATCATTGCTGGTGAACATCCTAATACAGTATCTGCCACTGATCTTGATACCTATATTGAAAACTTATTGAAGGCACATGCCCCTACAAATTTGGTTCGTGACACTGATGGTCATTCGCTATTACACCTGGCAATAGAAAGAGATCTGCCATATGTGGTTCATTTATTAAAATCGTATGGCGCTAATCTTAATTATCAAAGTGACGCACGCCAAACGCCGATTGAATTTTTCTGGTCAATAAGAAACAAGTTAAATAATGCTGAGTCTCTCGAGGAAGTTTTAGGTCTCGCTCAATCAGGATTTGCTGCAACACAAACAACAGAAAGCAACTCAGTTAAGTACAGTGTTACACAAAGTATTATTAGATTAAAACAGCGTTATGCTTCCGATATGCAGCAACCTGACTGGGTAGAAAGTAAGATCAAAGAAATAAGGCGATATTTCTTTGATTTAAAAAAAATTGAAGAGACATTAGATGAGACAATACAAGCGATACATTGTTATCTAAGTATTTTAAAAAGTAATTCGCGCTTAGATGACTATTATTGTGGTATGCGGGAAACAGAAGTTTTAGCTCTTATCTGGCAAGCTATTTGTGATACGACCTCAGCCGCCGATACTCCAATAATCACTGCTGAATATATTAACTTAAGAAAGCGCGCTTTAGTTAGTCATTTAGCGACTGCTCAAGCAGATAATTTAGGGATCCCTGCATGTTTTACTGGCATTATCCATCAAATTGTGACCGCGCTTCAAGGTGCTGATCCAGATATTCAAATTCATTATGAAGAAAGAGCTTTGCTAATGGATGCCAGTGAGCATATTCAGGCATTTGTTGAGCAACATTTGCGTACTTATTCGCATCGAGATATACACGATATTTATCATGGATGGGTTTACACAGACGAAGACGCTGCGGCTGTTAAGTTTAGGCGAGATGCTGTGGTGCCTGTTGCAAGAGCATTACGAAAAGTATACGGTGATTTATTAAGTGATAAGAGCATAAAGGAAATTACTGATCAATTTAATGCATTACCCCGACCTAGGCTGAAAAATATTGTACGCCCCCCATTGGAATTTGAAGAGATCAATAACCCGCTATATGAACAGCTCTTAGTGCAAATGAAACAGTGCAGCGAAGCAGAATTAGACAAACCATGTAGGGAAAAAAAATTACGCAAGCTATTGCATGCATATTTAAATACGGCATATGAGATCTTGTTGTATTATGACGACATAAAAAGACATCCATACCTATTTCCAGAGTTAATACAAGCCATATATCTTTTGTGTGTTAAATATAGCAAGCAAGAACTATCAATAACAGAAACAAATCAGCATATGATGTTGTTTAAACACCATACGGCGATAAAAAGATTTTATAATCAATCATCATTCTTTATACAACAAAAACAAGATGAATTATCACGCGGTATACAAGAAAAACCAAGAACAATATTTACAAAGCCTAATGAAGAGAAGATGAATTCTATTGTAAATACAGCACAATATAAAATGCGAGAGACTGTAGAGTCAGCTTGTATATCATTAGCGAAAAGAGATTTAAATGAATTGATTGATAGCAAGTTTAATGAAAAAGAAATTCTACATTCAACTCGAGAGAAAACCTTTAATAATATTCAAAATATATATGTTACTGCAGCGAAAGATTTGGGTTTCTTTGTTAACCGCCCAACGACTAAAGGAGGCACTACAACTGATCTCGCGTCAGTGCAACGTGACAGCTTTATTCGGGTATACTGTTAATGCGTCACCTTAATTCGTTATTTCAAAAAAAAATTGACCTACTGAGACTTTCCGCAATGCAAAGCCTCCCAATTATGTAGGGCGGCCTAAATATCGCGTCACGTACAGAAACAACCATTAGCTTATGTAGGGTGGGCCTAAACATCGCGTTACGTACAAAATAGAGAGCAAATTAGCACGATGGTGAAGTGATGTGTGCCCACCATCATGCAATCACCAATGGCGGGCACATATTGTTATGCTATACCTTTTCGAGGGCCACAATATTTAGCTCTCCCTACATTCTAAATAATATACACTATTTACCTTTTGGACATGGATAAGCTGCTCGTAATGCTTTTACAACCATGACGGCAGATGCTGTATTTACTTCATCTGGATTTGCATGCAAGTATTTCAGCACGGCATCAGCAGATTGATCGCCGGTTATATCATCAGGTAAACATAATGCCCAACCACCAGTGGATGTATCACCTTCTTTTTTGCTAGATTCTGCAACCAGGGTATCCATATTGATAATCCCGACAATGTATGCAAGACAAATACCAGTTTCTACACCGGCTTCATTATCAGGCGTTCCTTTATAGACATTCTCACGAATTTGGACATAGGTTGTGCAATAATCTAGTAAATCTTTACTAGTTATGGCAGCAAAGGCTGAAACAGGAACAAGACCAAGTGAGAGAATGAAAACTAAAAATAGGCGTTTCAACATTTTGAATCTCCCTCTCATAAAAATTTATTTTACAATCTTTGTAAGTATAGAATATTTGCAGAAAATTGATTATTATTCGCTCACTTTTCTTGTAATAGTAATTGGTCAGTATATGATACTGCTGTAAAGCATAAAAAAAATATAAAAATTATATTATAATAGCTTTGAATTCAATGATTACCTTGGCTGATGTAAGTTTTTTAAACAGACCTCTAGTTTATATGACAAATTTGTCATATAAGGCTACACATTAGATTTGGTCTATGTTAGACTAGGCCGTTTGTCGTTAATGACTTATTTGGAGTATTACGGGCATGCCAAAACAACGTACTATCAAGCACAGTATCACTACCACAGGGATCGGTTTGCATTCTGGGCAAAAAGTCACGTTGTCGCTTTATCCAGCGCCAGTGAACACAGGTATCGTATTTAGACGAGTTGACGTTGCTCCAGTCGTTGAAATTCCTGCGCTTGCTGAATGTGTTGGTGACACAATGTTAGCGACTACATTAATAAAAGACGGTGTTCGCATTTCTACCGTTGAGCATTTGCTTTCCGCATTAGCGGGCTTGGGTATTGATAATATTTTTATTGATGTTAATGCCGAAGAAATTCCTATCATGGATGGCAGCGCTGCACCATTTGTATTCTTGCTACAATCTGCTGGCGTAAAAGAACAAAACAAGCACAAAAAATTTATCCGAATTTTAAAACCTATCATGGTGGAAGAAGGGCAGCCAGGTACAGCACAATATAAATCGGCTAAGTTTTTACCATATCATGGATTCAAAGTTGGTTTTACCATCGAATTTAATCATCCCTTATTTAATGGTGCACAAGCATTAACCATGGACTTGTCAGCCACATCATTTGTTAAAGAAGTAAGTCGTGCCCGTACATTTGGTTTTAAAGCTGAATATGAATGGTTGCGCGCTCGTAATTTAGCTCTCGGTGGCAGTTTAGATAATGCCATTGTTCTTGATGATTATCGAATTTTGAATGAAGATGGTTTGCGTTATCAAGACGAATTTGTTCGCCATAAAATTCTCGATGCTATTGGTGATTTATCAATGTTGGGTTCACCTATTGTCGGTGCATTTGAAGGGTATAAATCAGGCCATGCGCTTAATAATCGTTTATTACGCGAAGTCATGGCGCAGCAAGATGCATGGGAATATGTCACTTATGAAAAAGAAGCGCAGGCGCCAATTTGTTACGCGCAGCCAGAGTTAGTTACTGTTTAATATATTATATTCAACACACATGTTTTAATCGTTTTACCTGACGAAAAGAACCAAACAGAAAACCGAAAACTCATGTGTGTTGAGCATATCTTAGATTTCTGAAAGGGCGCATCGCATACGCCTATCTTGCAGACAGCACAAATTCTTAATCCTACTGGATGAGCGGATTTATGAATCCTGAATAACACCACGTCCTGCAAACGCATGTGTTAAAGTACCAATGTCAATAGATTCCAACTCACCACCTAATGGCACACCATGTGCAATACGGCTGCAAGAAATTTGACGATGTTTAGCAATTTGTGCGATGTAATGTGCAGTAGCTTCGCCTTCCAGTGTAGGATTAGTGGCAACAATAATTTCACGCACTGTTTCTTCAGCATGCAAACGTTGTCGTAATAAATCCATACCAATGTCAGCAGGACCAATACCATCTAAGGGCGATAAACGACCATGTAAAATAAAATACATACCGTTATAACCGGTTTGTTCAATAGCATACTGATCGGCAGGGGATTCGACTATGCACATGATAGATTTATCGCGTCGAGTGCTGGAACAATACGTGCATAATTCAGTTTCAGAGAAGGTGCGACAAGAATGACAATAACCAATATTGTCCATCGCTTGAACCAAGGAGGTAGCTAACATCTTAGCGCCATCACGGTTGCGAGCTAACAGCTGAAATGCAATCCGTTGCGCTGATTTAGGTCCAATCCCCGGCAAACAGCGCAGGGATTGTATAAGTTGCTGCAGTAATGGCGTCAATTGTAAACAGCCCTTAGGATAACATGCCTGGCATGCCACCTAAACCACCTGGTAAGCCAGAACCACCAGCAACATCTTCCATAATTTTCTTGGTAGCTTCTTCGATTTTACGTGCAGCATCGTTAAACGCAGCAGCAATTAAATCTTCCAATACTTCACGATCATCTGTCATCAAGTCTGGGTTGATATAGACAGAATGAATGCGATGTACGCCATCCATTTTAACGCGTACTAAACCAGCACCAGCGACGCCTTCTACGGTGATTGCTTTAATATCACGTTGTGCTTGCTCTAATTTAGCTTGTAATTGTTGAGCTTGTTTCATGATTTGGCCGAAATTTGGTTTCATTTACTTCTTTCCTCTTCTGATTTAGCTTGGATAGAACCGGGCTCAATAGATGCATCAAATCGTTGTAATAATGATTGTAAACCGGTGTCTTTTAGTAGGGTTTGCTCTGCCTGGTCTAAAATTGCAGCTTCGCGTTGGCGCGCAAGATTGGCAGGGCAGGCTAAACCCGACTGACCAATTTCAATTTTAACATGAATAGGCTTTCCATAATAGTTTGTTATTGCATTCGTTAATTTTTCTTGACTAATTTGCGTCAACATCGCGCGATGGCTGCCGTCTAATTCCAAGGTCATGTTATTGTCATCAAATTGCTTTATTAAACAATATTCTGCTAATACTTTGGTTGGGCCTGTTAAGGATAGTTGTGGAATTATTTTAGCCCAGTCAGACTCATTACTTTTAATGAGAGTCGGTGCGATGTTGGGTTGATTAGTCTCATGTTGTGGTGTTGGTGTTAAAATGTTTTCTATCACTGCTGCAATTGGCGGACTAACTGGTTTTTCAATTTTATCTGGTTTTGCATTGACTAACGATTCAGTATTTTTTATTTTTACTTCGGGTGTTGGATTGTTAGCTAATGTTTTTGGGATATTGTTACTCGAATCATGTGCATGGGTTAAAACGGGTTGTTCGACTTTTGCAGCTGGTGCAAATGCCAACATACGCAACATCGTCATTTCAAAGCCAAGACGTGGTGTGGGGGCATAAGCTAAATCGCGTTTACCATATAGTGCTATTTGATAATAAAGTTGAACTTGTTCTTTAGTTAATTGCTGTGCTAATTCTTGACTCGCTACATTTTGTTCGGCAAATTTGGGGACGACTTGTATAACACTAATTTGATGCAGACAATCAATGACACCATCTAAAGCATGTTGAAAGTCAATGCCATCATGTAACCACTGTTGAATAATTGTTAATGTTTGCTCGCCATTACTCATAGTAATAGATTGCAATAATTGCAAAATACCTTCAGTCGTAATACCGCCAAGTAAATCAAGCGCTGCTTCTTCAGTAACATTACCTTGTCCTAGCGCAATAACTTGATCTAATAATGATAATGCATCTCGCATACTACCTTGTGCGGCATGGGCTATGGCTGCCAATGCAGGTTGAGTAAAGGTAAAATTCTCGACTTCTAAAATATGTGCCAAACGCTGAGTAATTTGTTCTGGCGTCATGGTTTTTAATTGAAATTGCAAACAACGAGAAAGAACCGTAACGGGTAATCGCTCTGGATCAGTTGTTGCTAAAATAAAAATTGCATGCGCAGGCGGCTCTTCCAATGTTTTAAGCAAGGCATTAAAGCTGTGATTTGACAGCATATGTACTTCATCAATGAGATAAACTTTATAACGCCCAACGGTTGGCATGTATTGGACATTATCTAATAAATCACGAGTATCTTCGACACGTGTACGTGAAGCCGCATCAATTTCAATTAAATCGATAAATTGACCTTGCTCGATGGCTAAACAATGGCTACAGGTTAGGCATGGCTCATTGGTGATCCCTGATTCACAATTCAAACATTTAGCGAGAATACGTGCTAAGGTTGTTTTACCAACACCTCGGGTGCCAGTTAACAGATAAGCATGATGCAAGCGATGTTGTTGCAAGGCATTGGAAAGGGCGCGGACTACATGTTGTTGGCCGGTAACATCGGCAAAAGTACGTGGGCGCCATTTTCGAGCTAAAACTTGGTGTGTCATCGTTTTTATAACTCGTAGCAGCGTGAATAGTCACGCTTTATTAAATCATCATTCATGGGAGTGTAGTTATTAAATAGACCCTACTTCCATGTTAGTGGCGGCGACCTCAGCAGCCACATCTCGGCACACGTATCCAAAATTACCGTTGCTTCCTTCCGGACCTGGCGGGGTTCATCTTGTAGCGTTGCGAGAGTACCGATGAGGTCACCATTTGAGTCGCAAAGATTATCATCTTATGCGCTAATTAGCAAATACCAACAGCCCCTAACCTTTGCCTTTTGTTCGAGTTTTATTTGGTTTTGCATGTTCTTCAATAAACTTGATAATCATCCCGGCAACGTCTTTATTCGTTGCTTTTTCAATACCTTCTAATCCAGGTGATGCATTTACTTCCATTACTAAAGGACCGCGTGCCGAGCGCAAAATATCAACCCCTGCGATATTCAATCCCATTATATGTGCGGCGCGAACAGCTGTTGCACGCTCTTCAGGTGTAATTTTAATTAGTTTTGCACTACCACCGCGGTGTAAATTAGAACGAAATTCACCGGCTGGGCCTTGGCGCTGCATAGCAGCGACAACTTTACCATTTACAACAAAACAGCGTAAATCAGCACCTTTTGCTTCCTTGATATATTCTTGTATCATGATGTTGGCATCTAAGTTAAAAAATGCTTCAACCACACTTTTTGCGGCATTACTTGTTTCAGCTAACACAACGCCTAAACCTTGAGTACCTTCTAATAGTTTAATGACTACAGGTGCGCCGCCCACCATATTGATTAAATCTTCAGTATCATCGGGCGAATGTGCAAAACCGGTAATCGGCAAACCAATACCTTTTCGCGATAATAATTGTAATGATCGTAATTTATCGCGTGCTCGAGTGATCGCAACAGACTCATTGACACTAAAAACACCTTTCATTTCAAACTGACGTACAACAGCGGTGCCATAAAAAGAAATTGATGCCCCAATTCTTGGAATAACAGCATCAAAATCAGATAAACTTTCACCTTTGTAATGAATCGTTGGTGATGTAGAGTTAATATTCATATAACAACGTAGTGGATCAATGACGCTAACTTCATGTCCACGCTGTTTAGCAGCTTCAACTAAGCGGCGAGTAGAGTACAGGCTAGCTTTGCGGGATAAAATGGCTATTTTCATTATTGTTATTCCTAGTCATGCAACAAACTAATGTTGGTGCTGTTTTCTAAATTGCTCTGCTTTTTTAGTATTCATGGACGATATTAAATAGTATACAAAATGTGCAAAATATTTATCACCTTTGTTTAGTGCTAAATCATTTATAATGGTTATTATATCATGAATAAACGGTAGTATATCTCTTTCAAATATATGTTTTAATGCCCATTCCAATAAAGCCGCTTTTGCATGAGCACGTAAATCTTCCATAGCTCAGAGGGTAAATGTGCTTTAAAAAAATCTAAAGCGATTTCTCTATTAGATAAAGAGACGCGGAAAAACTCATCGTGTTTTTTGAGCTTGCTTTCTTTCATCATTTCCTCGATAATTGAAAACTGTACCGAAATCAAAATATCACATTTGTAATGAAGTAGGTAACTTAAATATTCTGAAAAGAATAATTTAAAAATGCTTTGATTGCAAGATAAATTATGTGATAATGCTTTCATTTCACCATCAGCAAAGAGGATATAGTCATGGCAGGAATCGAAGACAATCGTCAAAAAGCGTTGGCAGCAGCGCTAGGTCAAATTGAACGCCAATTCGGAAAAGGCAGCATTATGCGAATGGGTGATAGTAACGGCATTCCAGAGCTTGAAACAATTTCAACTGGTTCATTGGGCCTTGATATTGCATTAGGTGGTGGTTTACCAAAAGGTCGTGTCATTGAAATTTTTGGGCCAGAATCATCGGGTAAAACAACATTAACATTGCAAGTTATTGCAGAATGTCAAAAACGTGGTGGTACAGCGGCATTTGTTGATGCTGAACATGCATTAGATCCAAATTATGCTGAAAAATTGGGCGTTAAGGTCTCAGATTTATTGGTTTCACAACCGGATACTGGCGAGCAAGCGCTTGAAATTACCGATATGTTAGTGCGTTCTGGTGGCGTTGATGTGGTCATTATCGACTCCGTTGCTGCGTTAACACCTAAAGCAGAAATTGAAGGTGAAATGGGTGATCAACACATGGGCTTACAGGCTCGATTGATGTCGCAAGCTTTACGTAAATTAACAGGTAATATTAAACGTTCAAATACATTGGTTATTTTTATTAACCAAATTCGTATGAAAATTGGAATTATGTTTGGTAACCCTGAAACGACAACAGGTGGGAATGCTCTTAAATTTTATGCATCAGTTCGTCTCGATATTCGACGTACTGGCGCTATCAAAAAAGGCGAAGAAATACTTGGAAATGAAACGCGTGTGAAGGTAGTCAAAAATAAAGTTGCACCGCCATTTAAAGAAGCTGCATTCGATATTTTATATGGCGAAGGAATTTCACGCGAAAGTGAAATTATTGAATTAGGCGTTAAATTTAATCTGATTGATAAAGCGGGTGCGTGGTACAGTTATAATGGTACGCGTATTGGTCAAGGTAAAGATAACGTTAGAGTGTACTTCAAAGAAAATCCTGCTATTGCAGAAGAAATTGAAGCAAAAATCCGTCAATTAGCAATGGCCGCTGCTAATCGTATATCCTCTGTTGTAATTGCAGATGAAGTGTTTGAAGAAGAGGTGGAATCCTGAGTAGTGTAAAAGATATTCAGACTTCAGCGCTTAATTTGCTTGCCCGACGTGAACATTCGCGTCGGGAGTTACTTCATAAACTACAATTGCGTTTTAGTGATATTGACTTAATTGAAGAAACACTAAATAAGTTAGTTGATGCAGGTTGGCTAAATGAATTCCGTTTCGTTGAGGCATATATTCGTTCGCGTGCAGCACGTGGATTTGGTCCCATGCGCATCCGGCAAGAATTATTGCAACGTGGTATTGTCGATGAATTAATTGAGGAAAAGCTTTATAATTTATCGGATATTAATTGGCAAGAATTGGCAGAACAAGTGCGAGTAAAAAAATTTGGTGAAGAAAAACCAAAACAATATTCTGAGCGCATGAAACAATTAAAATTTTTGCATTATCGCGGATTTGAGTAGGGACTGTTGGTAATCCTCAAAGCTTTGTGACTTAGTAGAATTGTAAACAGCTCCTAATATTTTGTGAAAAATTGTATCACTAGATTTAAATTTAAGAGCAAACATAATGAACAGCAATGAATTAAGAAAAATTTTTTTAGAATATTTCCAAAGCAAAGGACATACAATTGTCGCAAGTAGTTCGTTAGTGCCGTATAACGATGCTACGTTATTATTTACTAATGCGGGGATGGTGCAATTTAAAGATTTATTTCTTGGATTAGAAAAACGCGATTATACGCGAGCTACAACGTCACAACGCTGTGTGCGCGCTGGTGGTAAACACAATGACTTAGATCAAGTTGGATATACGGCGCGACATCATACATTTTTTGAAATGTTAGGTAATTTCAGCTTTGGTGATTACTTTAAAGAAGATGCTATTGCTTTTGCATGGGAATTATTAACGAAGAAATTTAATATCCCTAAAGAAAAATTATGGATTACTGTTTTTCAAGATGATGATGAAGCAGCAGCTATTTGGCAAAATAAAGTTGGTGTAGCGCCAGAACGTATTATTCGCTGCGGTGAAAAAAGTAATTTTTGGGCAATGGGTGACACAGGTCCGTGTGGTCCGTGTACAGAAATATTTTATGATCATGGTCCTGATGTTGCGGGGGGGCCTCCTGGTAGCCCAGATGAAGATGGCGATCGTTATGTAGAAATCTGGAATTTAGTCTTCATGCAATTTGACCGTACACCAGAAGGCGAATTAAAACCGCTGCCAAAACCATCGGTCGATACTGGTATGGGCTTGGAGCGTTTAGCTGCCGTGATGCAAGGTGTGCATAACAATTATGATACTGATGTTTTTCGTTTGATTTTGCAAAAAATAGCAAAATTAAGCAATAAAGATACATTAACACACACCTCTATGCGCGTGATTGCTGATCACATTCGTTCATGTTCGTTCTTGATTGTTGACGGCGTATTACCTTCTAATGAAGGGCGTGGTTACGTATTGCGCCGTATTATTCGACGTGCTGTTCGTCATGGCCATAAATTAGGTATTCGCGATGTGTTTTTCTATAAATTAGTTGAGCCATTGGTTACAACTATGGGTGAGGCTTATCCTGAATTAGTTAAAAATAAAGAACAAATTGTACAAGTTTTACAACAAGAAGAAATGCAATTTTTGAAAACATTAGATCAAGGTATTCGAATTTTAGAACAAGATATTGCTGGGTTAAAAGGTTCTGTCATTCCTGGAACAACCATTTTTCGATTATACGATACGTATGGCTTTCCACCAGATCTAACTAACGATATTGCACGTGAACGCGGTCTGTCACTGGACATGGATGGTTTTGAACATGAAATGACAAAACAGCGTGTATTGTCACAACAGTCGAGTAAGTTTGCTGCTAATTATCAACATCAATTAGAAGTGGAAACGAATAGCGAATTTACCGGATATAGCGGAACACGCTTTCAATCGACAATTACGGAACTATTTCATGACGCTAAAAAAGTTAAAACATTACATACTGGTGATGTTGGAACAGTCGTACTAGCGCACACTCCATTTTATGCAGAAAGCGGTGGGCAAGTAGGTGATCAAGGAATATTGCGTACAGCAACAGGTCTTTTCCAAGTTACAGATACACAAAAACGACAACAATCCATTTTGCATTTGGGAAGTGTTATACAGGGACACATTGACAGCCATCAAGAAGTACAAGCTGAGGTCGATCACGATAAGCGACAAGCAACTGCCTTAAATCATTCGGCAACACACTTATTACATACTGCGTTAAAACGAGTATTAGGTTCGCATGTACAACAAAAAGGTTCGTTAGTGGCACCGGAGCGTTTGCGCTTTGACTTTTCGCATTCTGCA
The DNA here is from genome assembly GCA_020051015.1 of Gammaproteobacteria bacterium. Classification (GTDB taxonomy): domain Bacteria; phylum Pseudomonadota; class Gammaproteobacteria; order UBA1113; family UBA1113; genus JABEVJ01. Next base: position 18,700 of record JAGVJQ010000119.1, on the reverse strand, counting down.
GCCGTTACTTTTGATCAATTGCAAGCAGTTGAGCGTATTGTTAATCAACAAATTCGCGCTAATTTGGCAGTAGAAACACATTTAATGAATCAGAAAGAAGCCATTGAACGTGGGGCTGAAGCATTATTTGGTGAGAAATATGGTGATCAAGTACGGGTATTGCAAATGGGCGATTTTTCCATGGAGTTATGTGGTGGAACGCACGTACAACGTACTGGTGATATTGGGTTATTTAAAATTATTAATGAATCAGGGATTGCGGCTGGCGTACGTCGTATTGAAGCTGTCACAGGTGATGCGGCTTTAGATTTTACTGCCGCACAACAAACTCAATTACAAGATTTAGCAAGCAAGCTCAAAACGAATTGGGAAAATGTAAATAATAAAATTGATGATATTCAAGGTCAGTTAAAACAAGCTCAAAAGCACATAGAACAATTATCAGTAAAATTAGCCGGTAATGTCAGTGCAGAGTTAGTTGGAAACGCTGAGAACATGAAGGGCGTGCCGGTAATCATTGCCAAAGTAACCGTGGCGGATGTAAAAGCGTTACGTGATTTAGCCGATCAGTTAAAAAGTCGTTCACCTGAATCAATTATTTTGTTAGGGGCGGTAACGGATGGTAAAGCCAGTTTATTAGCTTGTGTTGGCAAGCAATTAACACAGTCTATTAATGCCGGAGATCTCGTTAATCAAGCTGCTGTGCTCGTTGGTGGTAAAGGTGGTGGTCGTCCTGATCAAGCCCAAGCAGGTGGAACAGAACCTGCTAAACTTGATGAGGCGCTTGAAGTGGCACGGAAGTGGTTAATAGATAAACTTGGATAATAATGACCAGACAGAGAGTGGATCATGACATTAATTGTGGTTAAATTTGGTGGTACATCAATGGGCTCGCCTGAACGAATCCGCCATGCCGCCGAAAAAGTTATTGCATTACATAAACAAGGACATCAAGTTGCCGTTGTTGTCTCGGCCATTAGTGGTGAAACAGACCGATTGGTCAATTTAACTAAGGCGATGGCTGATGATCCTGATCCACGAGAATATGCGGCTGCTATAACGACTGGTGAACAAATTTCAACAGCATTATTAGCAATTTACCTTATTTCACGTGGCTATCAGGCGCGTTCATTTAATGCTGCTCAAATTAAAATCTTGACTGATGCAAATTATAAAAGTGCACGTATCCAACACATTGAAACAGAAGCGCTAACCAATTGTTTTAATGAGAAAATTATTCCTGTTATTGCTGGTTTTCAAGGTATTGATCCTACTGGCAGTATTACGGCACTCGGACGAGGTGGCTCTGATACAACAGCGGTAGCCATTGCTGCGGCGCTAAAGGCAGATGAGTGTCAAATTTTTACTGATGTTGATGGTGTCTATACTTGCGATCCGCGCATTGTTCCTGAAGCCAAGCGCTTAGCCCGTATTACCTTTGATGAAATGCTCGAATTAGCAAGTTTGGGGGCAAAAGTATTGCAAAAACGGTCAGTAGAATTTGCGGGTAAGTACAAAGTAAAATTAAGAGTTTTATCCAGTTTTGCAGAAGGGAATGGCACATTAATTACATTTGAGGATTCAAGTATGGAACAGCCATTAGTATCAGGTATTGCGTTTAACCGAAGTGAGGCTAAGCTTAGTATTAGAGGTGTACCTGATATTCCAGGTATTGCAGCTAAAATCATCGGGCCGATTAGTGATGCAGCCATTGATATTGATATGATCATTCAAAATGGCAGCGCAGATGGGACAACTGATTTAACATTTACGGTCAATCGCGAAGATTATTTACGGGCATTTGATATTGTGGAGCAAATTGCCCTTGAATTAAAAGCAAAAGAAGTTCGTGGTGATCAAAAAATAGCTAAAATTTCATTGGTTGGGGTTGGTATGCGCTCACATGCAGGCATTGCCAGCAAAATGTTTGATATTTTAGGAAAGGAGGGAATTCATATTCAATTAATCTCTACGTCTGAAATTAAAATTTCAGTAGTTATTGATGAAAAATACCTTGAATTGGCCGTGCGAGCATTACATTCCGGTTTTAATTTGGAAAGCCTTGAAACCGAGGAATTTGACCCCATTATTATACCAAATATTTAAGGAAATATAGGGACTTGCGGTTGGTGGAAATATTGTACAAATCGTTAATGAATCGTTAATAAATGCGAAGTACAATGGAAATGTCGTAACTAATTGGACGAAGGCAATTAGTTACATTAGATGTCCAACTCAAGCTTGCGCGTTAAGCGCTAAACATTTTGTCAGCATATGGTTAATACTGGCAAAGATCAAGGAGGTTAATGATGTTAATTTTAACACGTCGTGTCGGCGAAACTTTAATTATCGGCGATGATGTTACCGTAACCGTTCTCGGTGTAAAAGGTAATCAGGTTCGCATTGGTATTAATGCACCTAAAGACGTATCAGTTCACCGTGAAGAAATCTATATGCGGATCCAACAAGAAAAGCAAACCAAACAGCCCTCAGAGGATGTAACCGATACTATTGAGTAATCCTCATTATTATTGATATGTAAGGGACGCTAAATGCGTCCCTTACTCATTCTAGTGAAACAATTTCTCTCTTTTAACACTCTGTTCAATAAATATCCTATACGACATCTATTATGAATTTAATAATAGACTTGTCAAAAGCTCCTATTAGTCCAAAAAAAGTGTGCTTGTAAGGCTTTTTATTGATATGAATAACAGGTTTTGCTTATTGACAATTTATTGACGCTAAGCCAAACTGGAGCTCATTTTAATTAACTGTGAGGAATATAATAATGAGCGTTCTAGTTGGTCGTAAAGCTCCGGATTTTACCGTTGCGGCAGTATTAGGTAGCGGTGAGATTGTGCAGCAATATCGCTTTTCTGAAGCAACCAAAGATAAATATGCATTAGTATTCTTTTATCCATTAGATTTTACATTTGTTTGTCCATCCGAATTAATCGCATTAGATAAACGCATGAATGAATTTACTGCCCGTAATGTTGAAGTTATTGCAGTATCGATTGACTCACAATTTACGCATCATGCATGGCGTAAAACAGCAATTAAAGATGGTGGTATTGGTCCAGTCCGTTATACCATGGCAGCTGATATTAATCATGGTATTTGTCAAGCTTATGGTGTTGAGCACCCAGCAGCCGGTGTTGCATTGCGTGGAGCTTTCTTGATTGATAAGCACGGTATTGTGCGTGCGCAAATCGTTAATGATTTACCTATTGGCCGTAATATGGATGAAATATTACGTTTAGTAGATGCATTACAATTTGTTGAAGAACATGGTGAAGTTTGTCCTGCTGGTTGGAATAAAGGTGATAAAGCAATGAAGCCAACAGCAGATGGTGTTGCTAAATATTTAGCAGAAAATAACGAAAGTCTCTAAGAATATTGATAGAGCCTAATTGTTAGTTGTAAGATATAAAAAATGTTTTGCGCGTAATATGGAATCGGTGGTTACCTAAACACGATCCCATATTACGCTCTTATGGCGAATAATTTTGTTATCGCTATTTTTTCGCTAATACGAGCTACATTTTTTTGACAGTCCTTACCCTGGAAAAATTAGTTTAAACGTACTACCTTGGTTAACTACACTGGTTACTTCAACACTGCCACCATGCAAGTCCATAATATTTTTTACAATTGCCAAACCTAATCCATGTCCGCCAGTTTGTTTGGATCGCGCAAACTCTGCACGATAAAAACGATCAAAAATATTATTTAAGTGTTCGGCTGAAATGCCACAACCGGAATCTTGAACTTCAATAATAGTTTTTTTATTTTCAGAATAAGTTTTAATAAAAATTTTGCCGCCAGATGGTGTATATTTCAGCGCATTCGAAATCAAATTACTTAATGCTCGTTGAAATAAAATGCGATCAGCATGAATAATGGTTTCGCCTTCACAAGAAAAAGTCACGTGTTTTTCTTCTGCTGCGGCCTCAAAAAAGTCACATATATTAGCAATTTCAGTGGCAGCATTTATATCTACTTTCTCAATTGCAGTAGTAGGATTTTCAGTGCGTGCTAAAAATAATAAACGATCGATTAACTGCCCTAGGTTGGTGCATTCTTCTAAGCTAGATAGCAAAACAGAGTTATATTCCTCTGTTGTTCGTGGCTTCGATAAAGTAATTTCAAGTTGATTAATGAGACTATGAACAGGGGTTCGCAATTCATGGGCCAAATCAGCCGAAAATTGTGACAATTGCTTAAAAGATTTTTCAAGACGAACCATAAGATCATTAAATGCCGTAACTAATTTTAATAATTCAGTTGGCCAGTGCTCAACAGGAATAGGGCAATTTAAATTTTTGACATGAATTTTTTCAATAGCATCGGTTAGATTTTGTAATGGCGCTAATCCTCGTTTTGCGATGACTAGACAAAGTAATGGACAAACAATAAAGCTGGTTAAAATAATGATAAACAACATTAGCCGATATTTGCGAAGACTGGTGTAATGCTGAAGAGTATCGTAGGCAAGCTGAATTTGATATCGTTTACCATCTTCGCCAGTGGCAATTTGGCTTTTAAGAACATAATGTCGGTGATTAGATGCTTTAAAAAAGATAGCTTTAGAAATCTTGGTCTTAGGGTTAACACTTGGAAATACACCAAGCGAAAATTGTTCAGTCATTCCTGGGGTTTCGTAAGTAACAATACCTTGCTCGCTCACAATGCGACAGTAATATTTCTGTTTTTTCATGGTAAGAGGTTCAAGAATAATTTCTTGCTCTAAAGCCATCGGATTACTCAGATTATTACTAAGCATATTGGCAATAAGAGTTAATTCATGCTTGGCATCCTTGGCATCATTATAATTTAAATTATGGGCTAAAACGACATATAGCAATATTGCTGTCAACGATAATAAAATGAAAACCATTGAACCAAACATTAAAGTCAGTTGCTTAATTAGCGAAGGGTGAGAAAATTTTTGAGTATTACTCTCTGACTTCCAAAACATATCCAATGCCTCGTACAGTATGAATTAATTTGCGATTAAAAGGTAAATCAATTTTTTGACGTAAGCGTTTAATCGCAACATCAATGGTATTCGTATCGGTTTCAAAGTGAATACCCCATACCTGTTCGGCAATGATTGTGCGGGATACCATGCTTCCTTGTCGTCGTGCAAGTAAAGTTAGTAATGAAAATTCTTTCGGCGTTAGCTCAATATTTTTACCGGCTCGTGATACTTTATGACTAACTAAATCGATGTTTAAATCGTCAATTTGCATTGACACAACTTGTTGTTGTTGGCCGCGGCGAACAATAGATTTAATTCTGGCAGCCAATTCAGAAAAAGCAAAAGGTTTAATTAAATAATCATCAGCACCTAATTCAAATCCTTTAACTCGTTCTTCAATTGAATCTCTGGCTGATAAAAATAAAATTGGAGTAATTTTATTTTGTTCACGAATACGTTGAATAACAGTCCAACCATCAAGTAACGGTAACATGACATCTAATATAATTAAATCATATTGATATTCTTTTGCTAAAAATAAACCTTCTCTGCCATCAGTGGCATTATCGATACTATAGCCAAGTTCTGTTAAACCCTTAGTAAGGTAATTAACTGTTTTTTGGTCATCTTCAATCAAGAGGATTTTCATCGATTAAATCCTTAGTGAATATACTCTGATGCGTTGCCGTATCCCAACCCCCAAGTTGTTGCCATTTATTAATGATAATGCAAAATAATTCAGCAGTTCGCTCAGCATCATATAATGCCGAATGTGCTTGTTTATGATCAAACGTTAAATTTACTGCCTGTACCGCTTTTGCTAATACTGTTTGACCAACAGCTAATGCGCTCAGTGATGCGGTATCTAAACAACTAAAAGGATGAAAAGGATTGCGCTTAATTTTACAACGCTCTACAGCAGCATTTAAAAAGGCAAGATCAAATCCTGGATTATGTCCAGTTAATATGGCGCGCTGACAATCAGCAATTTTCATTTTTTGTCGAACTAATGCAAAAACATCAGTAAGTGCTTCAATTTCAGAGACAGCATTTCGCAAAGGATGATGTGGATCAATTTTGTTAAACTCTAATGCTTCGGCTTCCAAATTAGAGCCGAGAAAGGGTTCAATATGAAATCGTAGTGATGAATCTATCTCTAATAAACCTTGATTGTTCATGGTGATAGTAACAGCAGCAATTTCAAGCAATGCATCTGTTTTAGGATTAAAGCCACCAGTTTCAACATCGATGATCACCGGCAAATAGCCGCGAAAACGTTTATTAATGGCAATAGTAAGATCAGAGGTTGTCACAATTAAGCTCACATGAGAATTTATTGAATTTTAACAAATTTTTATAAGATATGACACACGTTTAAGTGAATATTTTATGACCACAAGAATAATGTGTTTTTAACGTACAAAATTTACATTTTGCTCTAGCATCGGGAAATTTATCATGTTAAGATGTACTTCCTAATTGATGTTTTAATGTTTATTATTAATATTATTTTTGGTATTATTCAGTAACTTCAAGCAGCATTAATTTCTATAAACATTAATTAGTTAATAAAAAAAATAAATCACCATGCCGCTAATTGAGAGGAGTATTAACGTGGCCGCAACCCTTAAACCAATTACGCGGGCGCTATGCCTGCTTTCTATGAGTTTTGCTTGTAGCGATATATTTGCTGCTGCAACAGCAACAAACGTGCAGCAAAATACGGTAACCATGCAGAAAATTGCAGTACAAGAACAACAACTGCAACAACAAATGCAATCTATGCAAAAAGAAATGAATGAGTTGCAACAAGAGGAAGCAGCATTAAATAAACAACAAAATCAAGGCAAGACAACGACTGCAGCTTCAGGCTCGGCCCCAACTCCTAGCAGCCAACAAACAACGGTAGCTACAACATCAAAATCAAATAAAGCCCATGAAACTGCCTATCAGCAAAATGTTCATCCTGTAGAACAAAAAGTACAAAATCCAAATGGTACAACGACAAAAGTACCCTACGGCGGTAGCACGCTGGCTAATATTGGCGGATTTGCCGTTATTACCTCACCATACTTACACCCACAAGTTCAATACAGTGGTGGTGATTTGATTGTAAACTATTCAAGCATTAACAAAGATGCTTATATGATGCAACAACGTCAACAATTCCAAGCGGCTATGGCATCAAAAGGCTTTACCATGCCAACCAGTGGTAGCTTATTAGAGCTTTCTGGTGAAGTAGAAGGGGATGCGGTTGCGCGTAGTACATTCCAAGGTAACAAAACGCAGACTGATTTATATGTCGGTGATGCTGAGTTAGACATGCAGGCTATCATTAATCGTTGGTTAACAGCCTTTATGGACTTCTCTTATGATAACTCACCAAATGATGTAGGTAGCCGTATTGGTGGTAGCATTAATTTGGATAATGGCTTCTTTACCTTTGGTAATTTAAATGTAAGTAAGTTCCGTGTTACCATGGGGCAATTATATGTTCCGTTCGGTCAATTCAACAGTTATTTAATTTCTGATCCAATTAACAAAACATTATTCAGAACGAAAGGGCAGCCAATTATTCTTGGTTATGGTATTCCTGGTGAAAATGGTTTTGCTGGTGCGTTATATACCTTTAAGGGTGTATCTAATAATTCTGGTAATGCGGATGAAATTAATCCCTATATCAACCAATTTGGTGGTGATGCAAACTACCAATTCAATATTGGTAAATTACAAACTACCTTAGGCGCCAGCTATATTGCGAATGCTGCTGACTCCTATGGTATGCAATTCCCAGGATTTGATGATCCTGAATTTAATACGGCAATTGTTGGTGATGGATTTAGTACATCTACTGAAACAGAACATTTGAAACATACTGTACCAGCAGTAGATTTACGTGGTACGTTAGCAGCGGGTCCATTTAGCTTAATCGGTGAATACGATACCGTAACAAAGGCCTTTAGTCCTGTTGATTTGAGCTTTGACAATGAAGCTGCATCGCCCTCTGCATACCATGTTGAAGGTGTTTATTCCTTTAATATGTTTACTAAGCCAAGTACATTTTCAATTGGTTATGATCGCAGTTATGAAGCGATGGGTCTTGCTGTTCCACAATCTCGTATTGCAGCAGCCGTCAATACATCGTTCTGGCGTAATACTGTGGCGAGCTTGGAGTTGCGCCATGATAATGCTTATAGCGAAAATGATGTTGCTGGTGGTAATGGTGCGGTTGTTCTGGTTGCGCCAGATCGTACCTCTTCAAATACCGCTACGTTACAGTTCCAAGTCTACTTCTAAAAATAAAGGGCGTATCACAAGATACGCCCTTTTTTCTCATTATATTGATCTATCGTAGGGGCGTATAATGCACGCGCCTATCTTTCCTATAATTAAACTCCCAGTACTCGCGCATGACTCATCGCTTTCGATACAGAACGAGTAAGTTTTTGTACCATTGAAAGCGGGGCGTTATATTTTATTTCATAAATATCAGCGGTTTGACTGGCATGAAACAAGTAGTCATCCGATGTACCAATTTTATCTATTAATTGCAATGAAAGGGCATCGGTACCAAACCAATATTCGCCATTAGCAACTTTATCAATATCAAGTTGTGAGCGGTATTCTAAAATAAATTTTTTGAAAAGTTGATGTGCTTCATCAATTTCTTCTTGAACTTTTTGTCGTGCTTTAGTGGTATTTTCACCAAAATAACTTAATGTGCGTTTGTATTCGCCTGCAGTAATTTGTTCAAAATCAATATTATGTTCTTTTAACAAACGATGAAAGTTTGGTATTTGAGCGACCACACCAATTGAACCAATAATTGCAAAAGGAGCGGCAATAATTTGATTTGCCACGCTTGCCATCATATACCCGCCACTCGCAGCAACCTTATCGACAATAATCGTTAAGTGAATATTTTTTTGGCGTAATCGTGTAAGTTGTGAGGCACACAAACCATAGCCATGTACCACGCCCCCGGCACTTTCTACTGCGACGACAACTTCATCTTTAGGCATGGCAATAGCAAGAATGGCTGTGATTTTTTCTCGTAATGTTTGTGCTTCTGATGCGTGCATATCACCAATAAATTCTATGTAATAAATACGTTTGCGCTCTTTCTTTTTAAGCTCTTCAGCTAATTTTTTACGTTTTTTTTCTTCAATTTTAAGTTGTGATTTTGGTAAAATTTCATGCTGTAAACGTTCTGCTAATTCATCGTATCGTTTATTAATATGCTTAATTTTTATGCGGCTACTGAATTTGTCTTTGTTTTTAGAAAGAGTTAAAATACCGGCAAACGTAAATAAAATCGCGGCAACGAGGGTGAGTGTTTTTAATAGAAAAAGCGCATAATGTGATAGTAATGTCATTCAATACTCCTGTCAGTTTTTAGTTTCTAGTTTTTAGTTTTATAGTTGCGGAAAAAATCTTCCATCTCGCGAGCAGGTAAGGGGTTGCTTAATAAGAATCCTTGAATTTGATCGCAAGAATTATCGCGTAAAAATTGTAACTGTTCTTGTTGTTCAACCCCTTCAGCAATCACAGCTAATTCAAGATTATGTGCTAATGCAATCACCGCTTTGACAATAGCGGCATCACTGGAATCAGTCGTAATATCACGCACAAAACCTTGATCTATTTTTAAAGTATCTACCGGTAATTTTTTGAGGTAATAAAGCGAGGAATACCCAATACCAAAATCATCAATGGTAATGCCTACACCTATTTCATGCAAATTATGTAGTACTTTTGCGGATTTTTCAGTATTCACAATTAATGATGTTTCTGTTAATTCAATTTCAAGGTATTTGGGCTCTAAACCAGATTGTTCAAGGGCACTTTGTATTACATCAATAATATCATCCTGTACAACCTGAAATGAAGATAAATTAACAGCAACGCTGCATGCTTGGAGACCAATATCTTGCCAATGCTTGTTGGTACGACAAGCTTCTTCAATAACCCAAGTCCCAATTTTTTGAATGAGTCCAGTTTCTTCTGCTACTTGAATGAAATCACCTGGTTTTAATAGACCGAGTACTGGGTGGTTCCATCGTAATAATGCTTCAGTACCTGTAATCTTATTAGTTTTTAAATCAAATTTTGGTTGATAATATAATTCAAGTTCATTTCTATCAATGGAATATCGTAAACTGTGCACCATTTCCAAACGAAAACGAATTTGTTCGTTCATAATATCGGTAAAAAAGCAATATTGATCGCGGCCTGTTTGTTTGGCTTGATACATCGCAATATCAGCATTTTTTGTTAGTGCAATCGATGTTTCACCGGAAATAGGGTATACCGCAATCCCAATACTCGTACTTACAAAAACTTCATTACCATTTAAATAAAAAGGCGGCGTTAATGCATGAATGATTTTTTCTGCAATCATAGCAGCATCTTCAGTTGCTGAAATTTCATCGAGAATAATGGCAAACTCATCACCACCTAATCGAGCCACTGTATCTGTTTCACGAATACAAGTTACCAAGCGGTCAGAAACACCTTTTAATAATAAATCACCAATATCATGCCCTAAGCGGTCATTAATATCTTTAAAATGATCAAGGTCAAGAAACATAAGCGCCATTAACTTATTATTACGTCGGGCCCTAGCTAATGCCTGACTCATCGTTTTTTCAAATAACAAACGATTAGGTAATTTTGTTAAATGATCATAAAGCGCCAAATTTGTTAATTGTTCTTCTACCGTTTTGCGCAAGGTAATATCAGAGAAAACAAATACAATACCATTATATTGTTCATGTTGATCATAAATTGGTGCGGCAGTGAATTCGATAGGTAACAATGTATTATCATTTTTCTTAAATACGGTATCATCTTTATGAAAAATTTTATGTTCACTACAAACTTTAAAAATATCTTGAATTGACCAACTTTCTTGAATTTCAAGCTCGGTTGCTTGTGGTTGTTGTTCAATTAACGTTGAGATTGGTTGACCAATGAGCTTACCAGCATCATAGCCAAGATTTTTTTCGGCGGCAGGATTAATAAAAGAAATTTTACCATCTAAATCAGCACCGAATATACCTTCACCTGCGGCATTAATAATTAATTGGTAGCGTTGATTTAATTGTTTAAACTTTATTCTTTGTTCATATAAATCTAAAAAGACCCTTACTTTGCTTAATAAAATTACATCATTAATTGGTTTATAAAGATAATCAACAGCACCATATTGATAACCTTTTAACTTATGCTGTTCATCAGCATAATTTGCTGTGACAAAAATAACAGGAATATATCGCGTTTTTTCATCCCACGACATAACTTCCAATACTTCATATCCACTCATATTAGGCATTTGAACATCAAGTAAGACTAATACAAATTCATGCTCAAGCATTAAAGATAAAGCTTCATTACCAGAATTGGCCTTAAATACCTGTACTTTTAATGATGACAAGAGTTTTTCTAAAACAACTAAGTTTTCACTTTTATCATCAACAATCAATATCTTGGGCAATTCTGTTTCTAACATTAGTCGTTGTTATCCTATTTTTTTTAACAATGATGCCATAGCTTCTAATGAAGCAATGGCATCACAATGACCACTTGTGATTACTGATTCCGGCATGCATGCTGCTTCGGCAGTTTCTGGGGATTGTGCAATAATTAGTCCACCATTTTGCTTAATTTGCTTTGCACCAGCAGTGCCGTCATAATTTGCTCCAGTTAATATTATACCAAGTAAATGCGATTTGTAGACATTTGCCGCAGTAGAAAATAATACATCAATTGACGGGCGTGAGTAGCTTATTTTTTCACCAACACATAATGAAAATGTTTTATTGGGTTCAATCATAAGATGATATCCTGGTGGTGCAAAAAATATTTTCCCCGCGATAATCGGCTCAAGATCGGCAACTTCACAGACATCGAGAACACATATTCTTTTAAAATGGTTGAGTAAATAACCTCCTGCATCGGTACTAATATGTTGTACTATTATAATTGGTATCGAGTAATCTTTAGGCAATACAGGTAATATTTTTTCCAAAGCACTAATCCCACCACTTGATGTACCGATAACAACAGCTTCAATATCATGCTTACATATAACGTTTTCGAAAGATTCGTTCATCTTCATTTATTGGCTCAAAGTATTGAATATATTGCGTATGCCTGATACTTTCCTTATCTCCCAAGCCTAAAAAACCACCTGGTCGTAAACTATTCATAAAAAAACCAGTAATCTCGCTTTGTAATTGCTTATCAAAATAAATGAAAAGATTTCTACAGAGAATAAAATTTAAACCCGACATATAGCTACCGGTAGTAATATTATGAAAATGAAAATGAATATGTTTTAAAATTTTATCGGTAATTGCATAGGTACCATTTTTATTTTCGATATACGTTGTTAAATTGCCCGTTCCACCTGCTTTTTGATAATTAGTTTGATAATTAGGAAGATCCTCTTTGCGAATATAACCCATACGCGCAAGACTTAATGCAGATTGATTGATGTCAGTTGCATGAATGATACATTTATCAAGCATTTTTTCTTCATCAAGAATAATTGCTAATGAAAATGCCTCTTCGCCAGTTGCACATCCTGCAATCCAAATTTTAATTGTTGGATATGTATTGAGTACGGGTAAGACCAAGTTGCGGAGTCGTAAGAAAAATAGTGGATCTCGAAACATTTCTGTTACGGGCACTGAAATGTCGGTCAATAACTCCAAGAAAAGCTTTTCGTCCTTCATTAAAGCGCTGATCAAATCTACACCCGATGTAAATTGCTTTTTCTCCATAAAAGCCATAACGCGCCTTTGTAATGAGGCTTGCTTATAGTGCATAAAATCCATGTGATAACACTTCTTAAGCATATATAATAAGACATCCATTTCTATTGCGGTGCAGTGGGTATCCATTTTTGTAACATACTCAGTAAGTAATCGATATCAATTGGTTTCGTAAGAAAATCAGTTGCGCCAATCTCAATGCATTTTTCTTTATCACCTAGCATTGCTTTTGCGGTAAGGGCAAGAATAGGTAAATCTTTAAATTCAGGTTTTTGTCGAATTAAGGGAATTGCTTCATAGCCATCCATAACTGGCATCATAATATCCATTAAGACAACTTTTATATCAGGATTTTTTTCTAAGGTTTCGATGGCAATTTTGCCATTAGCAGCCATCAATACATTAAAACCAGACGTTTTTAATACTCTTGATAATGCATAGACATTACGCATGTCATCGTCGACTACCAATATTTTTTCACCACTATATTTGACATTTGTTGTAGGTTGAGTGTCGCTTGATTGAGTTTTTTGTGTTTGATTATTCATCTTTCTTAAAAAGGCACCGGTTTCTTCTTGTAGCCTATCCATTGATGCCATGCTGCCTTTGAGAATAATACTATCAACATAACCACTCAATGCATCACTATCTTCCTGTGATAAATCTTTACCGGTATAAATAATAATGGCAGGATAATTTTTCTTGCCGGTTTTTTCATATTGTTTAAGCATTTCTTGTCCAGAAATATCCGGCAAACCAAGATCGAGTACCACACAGTCAAATTCACTATGAGTTAGTTTATACAGCGCTTCAGTGCCAGTGGCGGCAGTTTCAATGGTTAAATTATTACGTGCCAATAATTTCTTAATCGCATTTAAATGATTTAAGTCATCTTCAACAATTAATAATGAACGAATCGCAGAGTTAGTTGACTCTTGAATTTGAGCTAATGCTTTTGTTAAGCTTTGTTCGTTAATTGGTTTTTTCACATACCCAATGACACTGCGCGTAATTGATTCAGGTGATACATCAAGTGAACCAAATACCATTAATGGAATATTGGTGGTGGTTGGATTTTCTTTAAGTTTATTAATTAACTCTAAACCATTAACTGTATCAAGATCTAAATCAATAACAATTCCTGCAACATGATTATTTTGAATATGCTGCAAAATTTCTTCTGAATGAGTTAAGTGCACAATTGAATATTGATTAGCTACAAGTTTATTAAATAACTCAAGTTGTTGTGGTTCATTACTGACAAGTAATAATTTTGGCAATTCCCTTTTACTTATGAGAGTTGGAGTCGTATTGGCAACGGCAAGGGCGGGTTTGGGTGTGTTAATTACAACATCCTCTTTGATAGCATCATCACCAAGCAAATCAGTATTATCAGGGATAATAAGTGTAAATTGACTACCTTTGCCATCTTCACTCGTTAGTGATAATGAGCCATTCAACAACTTGGCGAATTGTGTTGAAATTGACAAGCCTAAACCGGTGCCACCGTATTTGCGACTTGTTGTTCCATCCGCTTGCTGAAACGCCTCAAATACCAATGCTTGCTTATCTTTTGGTATACCAATGCCAGTATCAATGACACGAAAAGCAAGATATTGTTTATTGGTTGGTAAATTAGCAATTTCATTTGCCTTTGGTCGTTCAATTAATAATTTTACATAACCATTTTCTGTAAATTTAATGGCATTGGAAAGTAAATTTCTAACGACTTGCGATACTCGTTGCTCATCTGTAATAATTAGCTCGGGTAAACCAGAAGCAATTTCCGCAATTAAGTCGATGTGTTTTTCATCAGTTACATGTTTAAAATTACGATTAGTACTATCTATGAAGTCGCTTAATCGTGCTTGACCAAGATGAATTTCAATTTTTCCTGCTTCAACTTTGGCTAAATCCAGAATGTCGTTAATTAGTGTTAATAAATCATTGCCACTTTTTAACATTATTTTAGCTGACTCAATTTGATCTTCATTTAAGTTACTTTCTTTATTTTCAGCAAAGAGTTTAGCTAAAATAATTAAACTATTAAGCGGAGTTCGTAATTCATGGGACATATTGGCCAAGAATTCAGATTTATATTTACTAGCTAAGCTGAGCTCTTCTGCTTTTTGCTTTAATTCATCAGAAGCTTGTTTGAGAGCATAATTGGTTTGTTCTACTTGTTCTTTTTGTTCAACCAGTTCGCGAGTCTTTTCTTCTAGCTTAGCGTTAATTGCGCGTTGAGTTTCATCTTTTGCTCTTAATTCTTCTTCTGAGGCGCGTAACGTTTGGGCTTGTTGTTCTAATTCTTCATTCGTTGCTTTTAATTCTTCTTGTTGAATTTGTAATTTTTCAGCAAGTAATTTTTGCTCATGCAATAATTGCTCGGTAATTTTTTGTTGATAGGCTGCTTGCATGTGGCTAGCAAGCATAGGGGCAATACTATCAAAATATTGGATAATGAGGTCTTGAATGCCATGATTCCACGCCAGTTCAATAACACCAATTAAACTTTTTTCATAAATAATTGGCGCACAGTAAACGGTTTCAGCGGGCTCTTCAATAGTACCAGAAGAAATAATTACATCAGACGTTTTCTTCAATATGATAGGTTTCTTTTCTAATCCAACTTGACCAGCAATACCTTCACCTAATTTGAATTGGTTGTGTAAAGCGCTACGTTCCATATAGGCATAAGAACCAAATAATTGCAGAATGCCGCTTTCTTCTGTGTATACATATAGCGTTCCACAGCCTGCATTGGTATAACGACAAACTTCGCTAATAACTTGATTACACAGGGTAGGGAGATCACGTGTTTCGCCGACAATATTCGCAAAATTACCTAGTCCATCTTTTAACCAGTTTTGATCATCGGTAAAAAGTTTATTTTGACGTAATGTTTCCGTCATATTCTGTAAAGAAGTCCCCAGTTTATCCATTGATGATCGGGGAATAATATCGGTACTATAATCACCATTAGCAATAGCATTGGCTTGATTAACAATTTGGGCAAAATTATCTAACATTTGGTTAACAGAAATGGCTAATTGATCTTGCTCACTTTTAATATCAACTCGCTTACTATAATCACCCATAGCCATCGTTTCAGTTACATCAGCAATATTGCGCAGTGTCGTTACAACATTATTTAATGATTGACTTAGTTCTTCAAACTCTAGTGCACCAATAATGGTAAAGTCCTGTGTTAAATCACCGGTAGCAAGTTGTTTGGTTGAGCTAACTAATCGATAAATTGGCCTCGTTATTGATCGAGAGAGGATTAATGCCATTAATCCGCATAAAATAATTCCAAGGAATAAAAAGCTACCCGCTACAAAAAAAACGGTGGTTAATCCGGTTTGCATTTGTTGCAGATTACCAACTAATTGGCTCTCATGATCATTTTGATAAATAGTTGCATCAGTTCGTAAATTTTGAACGATTGGACCAATGTCACGCAAAAATTTACTTTGTAATTCTTGATTAGAGAGACCCGTTGTTGTTTCAATTTCATCTTGTTTATTTTTTAATGTGGTCAAATCGCGTTGCAGTAATTGAAATTCTTGCATACTGGTGGTATTGGCTTTCGTTAACTCTTGCATTTGTGCAAGCGTTTGTTTGATATCATTATCCCAAATACTGTGTCGCTCATTAATCAAATTTGCATTATTAGTGACTAACCAATTACGTTGAACATTAATGGTTTTATTGACTTGGATGGTTAAATTATTAACTGCTTTAATTGCAGGTAATTCAGAAGTTGAAATCTGGTCAATTAAGCGATTGACAGAGTTTATTTGATAAATGGTCATTAATAATGCAGTGATTAAGACAATGGCTGTTGTTCCAAAGCCAAGCCAAACCTTAAAACTAATACTATTTTGTTTAGTACGCAAACCTGGCATATCTTTTGCTCCTTGCCGCTTAATCTTTAATATATTGAAAGTATTATCAAACAAATCCTACCTAAATGTAATAGCAATTTAGTAAATTGCATGTTATAACATCTTGATCTATATCTATCACATCGAGTGATGTAGCCGATATAGATTTGATGCCTCTAACCTATAATCTTAGTATATGGTGCCATGTTTATACTAATAAAGTTGGGGATAGTGACATTTAGGGGCTGTTGACAATTCTACTATGCTGGGCATAAAGACTCGATTTTCTGTGTTCCGCTGCTCAAATACTACTATGTATGCTGCGCTGCGGTACTCGAAAATCAAGTCTTCCTGCCTCAGCCTAGCGAATTGTCAACAGCCCCTAGTATATATTGGGAATGTTTTTTAGGGAGTTATTTATGTGGTGTAAAGTTTGTTCAGTTATCATTATTTTGATAGCCATTGCGCTTGCTGTATTAGCATGTTCATCCTATGCTGATCAGGTCCAAAACTATTTGTTGACCATCGCTAAATTCTTTGATGTGATGCTGCCAATTTTAGGTGTTGGCGCATTATTAAAATATTTATTGAAGTGTGATACTTGTCCTTGTTGCAAGAAAGGCAGTTGTAGCACAGAAGAAAGTGGAAAAGCTTAATTTTCACAGATAGGGGCGTTTTTTGTTTAACGCCCCTTTTCATTTTTAGCCTATTCTCATCATCTATTCATCATTCACTATGGCTGGACTTATTGGTCATATTTACCTTCTTTTTGGCCTGATATTCATATTCTCTTAATAATGTTTTGTTAACATTTTAACCAAATATTAATATAATTTGGGAATATGGCATGCTTCATTCATTAATCACAAGACCCTATGAAACCGCCTATAAACACGTATTGAATGGTACTTTTAAGCGTATTCATCCAGCCGAGTTACTGCGACAATTGAATATGCAAAATGATTATGGCGATACAGGATGGGTAGCCTTGGCTCAAAATACCTCCTTACAAAGGTTACATGATGTACTTGCGTATGTGAGAAATGTTGAAAATGCCTCGGCCCAATTATTAGAGTCATTAGGCAAACAAGATAATGATGGTCTCACAGGATGGCAGTTAATGGCCGGGAGTGCGGCACAAACCTTGCGAGATATAGTAGAGTTTGTGAAAGATGTTGAAAATGCCCCAACACAATTGTTAGAGACCTTAGGTAAACAAAGTAATGATGCTTGGACAGGGTGGCAAACCGTTATGCGTTATGTCCCCGATGCCTTGCCAGACTTATTGCAAATAGTGGAAAAAGAGAAAACTGCCCCAGCACAATTGTTAGAGGCCTTAGGCAAACAAAATAATTATGGTTGGACTGGGTGGCAAATTGCTGCACGGAAAGTCCCTAATGCCTTACCAACCTTATTGCGAATCGTGCGCAAAGAAAAAACTGCCCCAACACAATTGTCAGAAGCCTTGAGCAAACAAAATAATAAAGGCGTGACAGGCTGGCAGATGGTTGAAGAATATGCGCCTAAATTTAAGCCAGGGTTGTTAAAATTTGTGCAAGCGGTATCAGATCCTGCTTCTAATCATGCAAGCTCATCATCGGAGAGAAAAAAGAGCAAAACGGATATATATAATGATCTCGTTAATCTAGTCCATAATCCTGAAATTTCAGTTAAAGAAAAAATCTTAGCCTGTTGTAATGCAATTGATCCTACCACTCAAAACGGAAAAACGTTATATAAGCCGAGAGCGGCAATTGTTGTTAGTTTTATTGCTAAAACGCAAGCGCGTTTGACGGGGGGGGAATTAAAACTTGTCATGGAATTGTTCAAAGAATATTTAATTCCACGGATCGATAATGTTGCGGACGCAAAAGTATTGTATGCAGAGCTTAACAGAATTATATGTCTATTGAAGGATAGGCCTGAACAAGAAAGCAAAAATGAACTCCAGGAATTACTTAAATTACGAATAATGCAAAGTGAATTCTTAGAATTAATCCCTAATGATCTATCTGCGCTTGAGGGTAAGCAATTAATCGAGGAGATTC
>JAGVJQ010000054.1 GCA_020051015.1 Gammaproteobacteria bacterium | reverse complement strand
TAACCGCTTTATCCATATTCTTATTTTTAATCGCACTTAAAATCTCGAAAGCTTGTTGCATTCGTTCTTTAGATAAGGGGCGCATATTAACAAAAAAGCTAGAAAATTGCGATTTTTTTGTGAAAGTGCTTTTTTTAAGTAATCTAATACCGTTTTAATTAAACGATTTTCTAAATTATCTTCGACAAACCACGTATGATCGACTTTAGATAATAAAGTCTTTAAAGAATCTTTATTATTTTTTTCTAGACTATGCATGATTTGACGTCCAATATCTTGGGTAAAAAAATTGGATAATGATATTTTTTTAAATTCATTAATATAAGATTGTAGGGTTGTGCCTCGTTTTTCTGGGTCGCTGTCAGTCAATTTATTTAATTGTGCTCTGATATCATTTTTATTTGGTGCATTTAATTTGGGAATGCCATTAAACAATCCTCGTAACGGATAAAATTTATTTTCTTCACGAACTAGGTCAATTAATTTTTGTCGTCGCGCATGTCTATCTTCCATTTTTCTTATATGAACAGGAATCTCAGCTTCTCTACCGCCCCATATTTCCCATAAGATTTTCCCCGTAGCAAACACATCGGAGGCATGGCTATATTGGCAGTGCTCTAACACTTCTGGTGGCGAGTGTAAAAGCGAACCAACAAGTTTGGTGCTCGGAGTTTGCATTTCAGTACTAGCTAATTCAGCTAAGCCAAAATCAATGATGGTTGCTGTAAATTTACCATTTTTATATGAAATACGGATATTGCCAGTATTTAAATCGCGGTGGATGATGCCCTTTTTGATGAGCTCGTCAATAGCCCTCATCACTTCGATGGATAATTCACATCTTTCTTTAAAGGATAAATCGTCACTATTTCTTATTAGCTCAGCTAATGAGAATTCGCCCACTTTGCGCATGGTAATAATCGCACCACGCTCTCCCGTTGGCAGATTATAAAAAACCGGGGGCTTTGGACTTAAGTTACCGGCTAATTTGGCTAACGTATATTCATTGTTAACACGAGCTTTAAATTGTTCCTCAGTTTCGTTGTTCATGATGCTAATATTTTTTACTACACGTTGCTTATTTGCATTAGCGAGTAACGCTTCATGATTGCTATCAACTGCAATTGCGCCAGTACTTTGGCATGTCTCACCATAAACACCGTTACCGATTCTTGCTCCCATGGGTTCAAAGCGAACTTCATGTTCATGTTGGAGTTTTGAGCGATTTCGTTTGATAACAAGGTTGGTTAGAGAAACATGATAATTAGTCTGTTTTATTTTAAGTACATAAGTTGAGTCAGGCAAAAACAAATCATTTTTGGCATAGTCAGTAAACACCTTTCCCAATAATTGTCGTTCATTTTCTTTCAAATTTGCAGGATTAAGTGTTACCCATTCATCTTTTGCGGGCTCATCTTTTACTGGTTCATCTTTTGGTGGTGTAATGGTGTTCGGAGAAGGAAAAAATTGCTCGGCGTGAGATATTGATGGATTACGATGTTCATTAGCCATACTCATAAACCCCTAATGACTGACTGAATGCTCAAAATTTTAGCAGTCAAACATTAAGGATTTGTTAAAACTTGAACAAAAAAGGATCTAAGGTAATGATTTGTTCAAATTCTTGTTGAATACGAGCTGAGTCTTTTGCTCGAAATAAGAGCTTTAAATGGGGGCCTGCATCTTGGGTAAAATAAACCTGGATACCTTCAGAACGTAGATTCCATATGGTTTGCATAGCTTTTATGGTATCGCTGTTGCTATACATAATCGGAGGCCAGGATGATAACATGGTGGCATGCATCGCCATCGCATTGCGTTCAGCAGCGATTCCCAACTTCTCAAAGTCGTGTTGGGTAATGGCAGCTTGAATATCGCTTAGGTCTTGTGCAACTTGATCAGGCCAGCTGCGATACAATATCGATGTGTCAACCGTACGCTGCATGGCGACTCGAGAGCTAACGGGTTTAGCTTGTTGATGAAAAATTAATAAGCCAAGTCGTAAATCTGGCCATGTCTGTGGTAGTGGTATTCCATGACTATCCATGCCATCAGCATGTTCACCAACATGCCATAAGACAAAACCTGGCCATAATGAGCGACAGGCACTACCGCTACCTAAACGTGCTAAAACTGATAACTCTGTCAAATTCAGTGTCCAGCCAAATAATTGTTGTAACGCTAAGACCAAGGCAGCAAAACCACTCGCTGATGAGGCCAATCCAGCCGCAACAGGCACATCGCTGTGTGTATCAACCGCAATACGCCAATGGGATTGTTGACGAAATAGATCGAGAAACGCAATCAATTTTTTAGCAAAATCACTATCGGTTGCAACAGCTTGGTTATTAAGTGTGATGCTATCGTGAGTGCTATCGATTAATTGTAATGTTGTATGTGTGCCAAGATTGGGTAAAGCAATGGACAGGCTGGATGTTAGTGGTAGATTTAATTGGTTATCACGTTTGCCCCAATATTTACACAAAGCGATATTAACCGGTGCAAAGGCATGACTGTGTTGTTGCGATGGTTGCTGCTTTTGATCGCGCAGCAATGTATTGACCACATCAAGTTTAGTTAAATTCATATTCATCATACCTCAGAACTTATCACAGATCTTTCGTAGGGGCGTATTGCATACGCCCATTTCGCAAATATCATTAATCTTTCATATTATAAAGTATCTCCAATATCACTATACCGATATTGAGGCTCGATCTGTGATTTGGCTAGACGGGCGTATTGCATACGCCCATTTCGCAAACATCATTAATCTTTCATATTATAAAGTATCTCCAATATCACTATACCGATATTGAGGCTCGATCTGTGATTTGGCTAGACGGGCGTATGCAATACGCCCCTACGAAAGATCTACATAAAATATATCATTTACATTTTCTTATAAATATCAAAACGATGATATTCAGTTCGAATCACAAAATCAGCTGCTTGTTCGGTAATCGTTGGTGCATAATTGGGTCGCTTAACGACTACGCGTTTTGTTGCACAATCTAAGGCTGTTTGAAATAATGCTTCATTATTATCTGGCGCATCATGGGTTAAGCGTTGCAATATTTGCATATCCTTCTTTACCAACGCTGTTTTATTACGTGGTGGAAACATTGGATCAAGATAAACGACATCGGGTTTTATCAATAATGAAGCCATCTTTACAATAGCATCACCTTTAATTAATTGCATGTTTAACGCTTGTTGTTGTAACAAACGCCGAATTCCATCTTCTAACAATGCCGCAATAACCGCATTTTGTTCTATCAACGTCACCGGACATCCAATCGATGCTAGTATAAACGCATCACGACCCAAACCCGCTGTTGCATCTAATACACTGGGGCGTTCTTTACCTTTTGCCCCCACAGCCTTGACTACCGCCTCTTTTTGTAACGATTGTTTTTGCCGGTATGCTAATTGGCCATGCAGAAAATCAATTGCTAAAAATACGGGTTGTTTAGCTGCCTGCCAACATAATGTCAGCATGCCAGCGTGTTCCATCAATAAAAACTCATAGTTATTATCGTGCTCTGCCAGTAACGGTAATTGCAGTGAAGTTGCTAATTGCGTTAATTGTACAGTTGCTCCAACGACGGCAACTTGATTATTGCTTATCATGTTGTGGTTCTTTTAAGCCAAAAACAGATATTGCCAAAATACAACTTAATATGACTAATAAAATACTTAAAGGCAATTGTGTTTTAAGGGGTAATTGCGAAACGATACCACTGGCAATACTACCACCTAACATTTGTATTGAACCAATAATTGCCGCTGCAGTACCAGCAATATTAATAAATGGCGTCATAGCACTTGTCATACAGTTAGCAAATAAAAAGCCGCCAGAAAAAATCATAATACAAGCCGGAATGATCAACACATAAATATTGAAATAACCTAATAAGGCTAATAGCGCCATGCTAAAAGCACCAATGACATTAAGTACAATACCAAGACGAATAATGTGCATTTTTTCAAAACGTGATAGCAATCGAGCATTAACTAAATTGCCAACCAGATAAGCCATAGAAACTAATAAACTTAACCAACCAAAGGCTACAGGGCTATAACCTAAATCAACTTGCAACAAGAATGGACTTGCTGTGACATAACTGAGAGTACAACCAAATGTAATCATCGGGCCAAGACTAAAGCGTAGTGATGATGAGTTGGTTAATACCGTCCAATAATTTTTTAACACGGCCATAGGGTGCAAGGTGTGGATTCGTTTATCGTAATTCGTATCAGGCATCCATCTAATAGTCAGGGTAAGCACAATGATGGCAAAAATAAATAAGAAAATAAAATTAGCACGCCAGCCAAAAAAGGTTTGTAGATAACTTCCAACTACCGGTGCAGTAATGGGAATTAATGACCAGGCAATCGACATATACCCAGCAATTTTTGACATTTTAGGGCCGGTAAAACAATCGCGTAATATGGCGCGAGTTAATACTGATGCGGCACCGGAACCAATACCTTGAATAAGACGGAAAATAATCAAACTGCTTACTGATGTGGCGAAAGCACAACCAACGGTAGCTAGCGCACTTAAAATCATGCCAAAAAATAAAATATTACGGCGACCATAGCGATCAGATAGCGGGCCATAAAATAATTGTGAAACACCAAAGCCAATCGTATAAATGGACAAGGTTAACTGTATATAATCTTTGCTGGTACTTAAGGCTGCTTGCATACTTGGCATGGATGGCAGGTAAATATCAACGGCAGATTGGCCTAAAGCGGTAATTAATAACAATAAAATGATGATCCATTTTTCGTTATAACGTACCATGGGTAATTCAGCGTTAGCAGTATTCGACATTAGAGGTCTTACCTGTAATAAAAAGTTGGTGCGATTTTACTGCTTTGAGAGAGATTTAACAATTTTTCATTTTATTAAAACAATGTTAACAGATATTGCCATCACGGCCCATCTGTGATAAAATTTTGTACAACCTTAACAGTGGCGAGTATGATAATGGGTTTTGACTTCATTAATATGTCTTGGGATTTCTCACAAGATTTAGAAATTCGTGATGCCAAAGATGCTGCGCAAAAATACATGTCTAGCGCTAGTAAATTTCATGATCGGTTGGCAACCATGGAAACCAAGTTAAATCGTTTAACACTCATGTGCCAAGCGATGTCTGAGCTGTTAGAAGAAAATAATCTTTTAGATAACAATGTGTTAGCAAAAAGGATGGAAGACTTGGCCACGACAACCGTTCAACAAGGTATCGTTTGCCGATCGTGCAAAAGTCTTGCTAGTAGCACTTCTATTCGCTTCAAAAAATGTATGCTCTGTGGTAGTGAAATTACTGCTAAAAATGTGATACATGGGACCGTGTAGGGCAGATTATTTAGTAATCTGTCGCAGGTCGTGTGCAATATGCCCCTATGATAAATGTTTTTGCACGATCTTCACCACCTGCTTCAACCACGCCGTATATTGTTCTGGATTTTTATCTATTTCATTGACTAATAAAGATAATTCAACCCAGCGATAAGCCATAACCTCATCCGGGTTATAATTAATTTCGACATTATCGATTTCACCTATCAAGACATGATCTAACTCATGTTCAATCAACTCATTATCTAATTCGGCCCGATAAATAAATTTATCGATCGGTGTTAAATCAGAGAGAAGCCCCATTTCTTCTTTCAATCGCCGTTCCGCGGCATTTTTAGTTGATTCGTCGGGACGGGGGTGACTACAGCAAGTATTCGTCCACAAACCGCCACTGTGATATTTACCTAAGGCACGTTGTTGTAGTAAAACATGCCATTTTTCAGCGTATTTTCTCACAATACAGACTGAAAATGCACGATGTAAAAGACCAAGCTGATGGGCTTTGAGCTTTTCTTCGGAACCAATTGCAGTATCGTTTTCATCAACAAGAATGACAAACTCGAGAGGATCAGGTTTAAAAGATATCAATTTTTTATGCCTTGCATCGTGATGTTTATGTGAGGTGATGATATAATATGCTACTTTTTTTTACAATCAGTTGTTTTGTCAAGGTAGTCACACATGAATATGTTTGCCTCTGTTCCTATGAAAGTCATTGGTCCGGTTGCTATCCGCGGTCTCGAAGTTAATGATGAGGTTATCGTGCCGCTCGCAACCTATGAGACCCCATTATGGGCAACCACCAATCGTGGCGCAAAAGTGTCGCGCCAAGCTGGTGGCATCTTGGCGACGATTATTGACGAACGTATGACTCGCTCCATCGTATTACAGGCTGATACGGCGCAAACCTGTTTAGAGGTAATCAATGCATTGGAGGAACGTCGTGAAGAACTAAAATCATTAGTGAGTTCATCCAGTCGCTTTGCTAAATTACTGGATATCAATCACCAAGTGGCAGGTAATTTATTATTTATACGATTTGAATTTCTTACCGGCGATGCTTCAGGTCACAATATGGTGACGCAGGCAGCAGATAATTTAATGACGTGGATTTTACAAAATTACCAACAATTAAAACACGTTTCAGTGTCAGGTAATTATTGTGTTGATAAAAAAGTTTCCGCAGTAAATGGTATTTTAGGTCGTGGTAAATATGTAGTAACTGAAATGGTCATTCCACGCGAAGTTTGTCGCGCCACTTTAAAAACCGAACCTGAAAAAATTGCAGAGCTTAATATCAAAAAGAATTTAATTGGCAGCATTTTAGCAGGTGGATTACGCACGGCTAATGCGCATTTTGCTAATATGCTATTAGGTTTTTATTTAGCAACCGGTCAAGATGCGGCAAATATTGTTGAAGGTTCGCAAGGCCTTGTCCACACTGAAATGCGTGGTGATGATTTATATTTTTCTGTTACTGTCCCCAATATTATTGTCGGCACCGTTGGTAATGGTAAAGATTTACCTTTTGTACAAGAAAATATGGCATTAATGGGATGCGATGTCCACGGCGAACCGGGTCAAAATGCACGTCGTTTAGCGATTATTTGTGCGGCAACGGTAATGTGTGGAGAATTATCTTTAATGGCAGCACAGACTAATCATGGCGAGTTAATGCGTGCTCATATTGCGATGGAAAGACGGTAACTTTATCGATGTTGATGCGCTTTGACAAAGGTAATGCTATCTTTTAGCTTTGGCAGCTCTACAGTATTTTTTTCAAAAAAAAGATTCATCTAAAGGCGGAATATCAGAATAATCGATATCCTCATCCTTCATGGCGTCAACTTTTTTCAAGTCGCTCATAATAGATTTTTTTTTCACGCTCATTGGCTTTCCTTATTATAAATTAAATTGGTGTGTTATTTTTTTTCTTGATGGTATGTT
>JAGVJQ010000004.1 GCA_020051015.1 Gammaproteobacteria bacterium | reverse complement strand
CAACCCTCTCCCGCAAGGGGCGAGGGAGAGTAAGTTGTAAACACCGAAGGGTTTCAAGTGTTTAGTGAAGTTGTGAGTTAGGTACTTTTATAGGGTTTTATATATGAACTGGAATTTCCCGCTAATTTTGACAATAGCAGTTTTTGTCACAGGTATTATTAGTTTAATTGACGTATTATTTTTTGCTAGAAAACGTTTAGCTAATAAAAAACCTAATTTTATTATTGAATATTCACGCTCATTATTTCCTGTTTTTTTAATCGTCCTAGTGATTCGATCTTTCATTATTCAACCCTTTCATGTTCCTTCCGGCTCACTGGAGCCAACAGTATTGCCAGGGGATTTAATTGCGGTTAATCAATTTGCTTATGGTTTACGCTTACCGGTAGTTAATACCAAGATTGTTTCAATTGGCGAACCAAAAATTGGCCAAATTGCAGTTTTCCGTTGGCCACCACAACCAAATATTGATTTTGTAAAGCGTGTAGTTGGTGTACCAGGTGATCATATCCAATATATCAATAAAGTGCTTTATATCAATGGCAAAGAGGCTACTCAAACATTTGTTGGAATGGCAACTGATAAAGAGCCGGGCGGTGATATTACTGTAAAAAAATACTTGGAAAATTTAAATGGCGTCAAACACTACATTTATATTAACCCCAATGGTGGTGAAACCCAGGATTTTGATTTGGTTGTTCCCGCAGGTAATTATTTTATGATGGGTGATAATCGAGATAATAGTGCGGATAGCCGTGAATGGGGATTTGTGCCAGAAAGTAATTTAATTGGCAAAGGATTTTTCATTTGGATGAGTTGGGATAGTCAAGCTCATAAGGTTCGTTGGGATCGCATAGGAACGGTGATCTGATATGCACACAAAAAAATCGCATACCAAATTGTATAAAAATCTCGGATACCATTTTAAAGACGAAAACTTATTGGTAGCTGCATTAACGCATCGCAGTGTGCCTAAAAATAATAATGAGCGTCTCGAGTTTCTTGGTGATTCAATTGTTAATTTTATAGCAGCAGAGTTATTATACAATCAATTTAATTTCGCTAATGAAGGGGAATTAAGTCGTTTACGTACTATGCTTGTACGAGGTGAAACCTTAGCTGTACTGGCTCGCCAATTACAAGTTGGCGAACATCTTTATCTTGGTATGGGCGAAATGCGTTCTGGTGGCGCGCATCGCGAATCAATTTTGGCAGATGCATTAGAAGCCATTATTGCTGCGATTTATTTAGATGGTGGTATGGATGCTTGTAAGGAGTGCGTTAGTAACTGGTTTGCACCCATCATCGCTGAATTGACACAACACAAAGTCAACAAAGATCCCAAAACACAATTACAAGAATATTTACAGGCTAAAAGTATTGCTCTACCACAATATCATGTCAGTGTTATTGAAGGTAAAGCCCATGAACAAACATTTACAGTTGAATGTTTTATTCCTGAAATCCAACAAAAAACCATTGGCAAAGGTACAAGCCGCAGACGTGCAGAGCAACAATCAGCAGAATTGATGCTGACTGTTTTAATTGAGGAAAAGAAGCATGACAAACGAAAATGAAAAGGTTTATACTGGGTCGGTTGCCATTGTTGGGCGCCCCAATGTGGGCAAGTCTACTTTGCTCAATGCAATTCTAGGTGAAAAAGTCAGCATTACTTCAAAAAAACCACAAACAACACGACAACGTGTTTTGGGTGTGAAAACGGAAGGGCCATATCAAGCTATTTATCTTGATACACCAGGCTTCCATAAAAATACACCTCGCCGATTAAATCGAGCAATGAATCGTACGGTTATTTCAGTATTACATGAGGCTGATTTAGTTATATTCGTTGTTGATTGTCGTCGATGGACTGAAGAAGATGAATTAGTTTTAACGAGATTAAAACAACAAGAGCAGCCGGTTATTCTAGTGATGAATAAAGTTGATACGGCTGGTGATAAGTTACAGTTATTACCGACTATTGAAGAATGGTCGAAAAAAATGGATTTTTTGGCAGTGGTACCAATATCAGCATTAAAAGAAAATAATGTTGCTGAGTTAGAAAAAGTTATTAATGAACATTTACCGGAAGGGCCACATATTTTTGCGGCAGATGATTTGACTGACAATACCGATAAATTTATGGCTGCTGAGTTAATTCGCGAAAAATTAATGCGGTTATTAGGTGAGGAAGTGCCTTATTCTATCACAGTGCAAATTGAAAAATTTGAAGATAGCGAAACATTAATTCGAATTGCCGCGTTAATTTGGGTAGAAAAAGATGGTCAAAAAGCTATTGTTATTGGCCATAAAGGTGAGATGCTTAAAAAAGTTGGCCAGTTAGCACGCGAAGAAATGGAAGATTTATTTGAGAAAAAAGTGTTTTTACATTTATGGGTTAAAGTAAAAAGCGGCTGGTCTGATGACGATCACTTACTTAGACATTTAGGTTATGCAGATCGATAACCCAACGCTCGAGTCAGCCTATGTACTTCATTATCGTGCTTATCGCGATACGTCGCTTATCATTGAATTATTTACCGAGCATTTTGGCCGTATTTCAGCAGTAGCAAAAGGTGCGCGTACGCAACGTTCACCGTGGCGTGGTTTATTATTGCCTGGAGTACCATTATTAGTAACGTGTGTTGGTAGAAATGAATTACTGACCTTAACACAAGCGGAGCCTAATGGTTCACCATTAATGTTGCAGGGCAAAGCATTATTTAGCTTATTTTATGTCAATGAATTGTTGATGCATTTATTACATCGTTTTGATCCGCATCCACAACTGTTTAGACAATATACGCAGACGTTAACTCAACTGATTGCAGCCATACAGATTGAAATTCCACTACGGCAATTTGAATGGAAATTACTGCAAGAATTGGGCTATGAATTAGCGTTGGATAAGGACATTAGCACTAATCAACCTATCCGTGCTGATGCACGTTATCAAATTGATTTAGAGCGTGGGGCAAGTGAATTAACCGATAATATCTTACGCGATTCACCCATTTATCAAGGTAAAACATTGCAAGCGCTCGCTAATCACATGCTGCTTGATGATCCCGAAATTTTACGTGAAGCTAAACGATTAACACGTCAATTATTGCAACCATTACTGGGCAACCGAGAAATCGTGAGTAGAACTTTGTTTGGTTGAGATATTATTGCATTTCAAATGTACAAATACTCATGAAACGGGTAAAATCAAACTAATCTATACCCATTACTGGCTGTCATTGGGATGTTGATATGTGAAGGATTCAATGGTGGTTTACGGCACATAAAATTTTATCTGTTAATGCATTTTAAATTTTTCAGGAATAATCATGCGTAACATAATTGGCTTTCTTATTCGTACTTGCTTGATTTTTTCGTTATTGTTGATTGGTAAATCTATTTACGCGGATGCGCCAATTAATCTTTATGCTGCAACGGTTCCTATTGCTAATCAATCAGCTACCGCGCAAGCGGCGGCGTTTGGTGCAGCGTTAAGTAACGTATTAATCAAAGTCAGTGGTAACCCGGGCATTACCGCCGTTCCTATTGTTGCGACAGCAATTAAGCAAGCCACACAGTGGGTGCAATCATATAACTATGTTGCGGCAGATAATTCACAGATTGCCGTACAGTTCAATCCAGATCAAGTCAACCAATTATTAACAAGCGCTAAACAACCGGTATGGAGTGGTGTTAGACCACAAACATTGGTATGGTTAGTAAGTAATGATAGTAATCAGAGCCAATTAATTGGTTCTGATTCTAATTCACCGATACCAGGATTGCTTCAAAATGATGCAGCACAACGTGGTTTAGTTGTTGTTTTTCCATTGATTGATTTACAAGATTTATCAATTATTAATCCACAGTCAATAATACAATACCAGCCGGATGTCGTTCGACAAGCATCAACACGCTATGCGCATGATGATATCTTACTGGCTAATATTTCAGCCCCCGTTGCTGGCGGAAATAATAATTGGCAAGTTAATTGGACTTTATTGCTGAATGGCGCCAAAGTAGATTGGCAAACACAGGCTGCAGATCAAAAAACAGCTATTGCTCAAGGTATGGATGAGTTTGCTAATAATGTTTTCACTCAACATCAGACTCAAGCTATTGCACAGCCACAAGCTAATAATAATGTCACGTTAACAGTCTATGGTATTAACTCTATTCAAGGTTATTCTTCGGTTAATCAATATTTGCAACAATTAGCTCCAGTACAATCAATAGCACTAGCAACGATGGCGTCAGATCATGTAATATTTACACTTACACTAAATAGTTCAGCCCAGGCATTGCATGATGCGTTGGCTGCGGGGAATATATTAACGCCAACAGATGGCAATAGTGAAAATAGTTTGGTTTATCGAGTAAATTCATGAGACCGGAATATATACCTAATATCATTACTATAGTACGTCTGATTTTAGTCGGTCCGATTGTTTTTGGCTTATTAACACGTCATTATCATATGGCATTTTGGTTATTTGTAATTGCCGGTTTAACTGATGCTATCGATGGATATTTAGCACGACGATTCAAATGGATTAGTCGTTGGGGGGCCATGGTTGACCCATTAGCAGATAAACTATTAATGGTTAGCACTTTTCTTACTTTAGGTTATCTTGGAATTTTCCCGCTTTGGTTATTAATTATGGTCGTGATCCGAGAACTTGTAATTGTCATTGGTGGTGTTGTTTATCATTTTTGGATTGGCGCATATGATTTTGTACCGACCCGGATTAGTAAACTGAATACGTGTTTACAAATTATTTTAATCATAGGTTTGATGTTCAACTTAAGCTATGCAATTATTCCAATGAAATTGATAAATAGTATGATGTTAATGGTATTTGTGACCAGCTTGGTAAGCTTAATTGATTATATATGGGTGTGGGGACGTCGAGCGTGGTTGCACAACAAAAGTTGTCAAATATGACTAAACAGCGAACGATAATTTGGGGCAGTATTTTAGTAGTAGCGTTATTGCTACTTTATTTTTTATCGCCAGTACTGACACCATTTTTCGTTGCAGCGACGATTGCTTATTTATTTGACCCCCTTGTTAACAAATTACAAAAGTTAAAACTATCGCGAACATTAGCAGCAATTATCGTTTTTTTCCTGATGATCATTATTGTTGTGATCATGATGTTGATTTTTATTCCATTATTACAACAGCAAATTATAAATCTAGTTGATAAAGTTCCTGATATGTTAATTTGGATACAAGGAGTATTTTTCCCTTGGCTAAATGAACATTTGGGGTTATCACTAAGCCTTGATGCCAGCCATTTGAAGAAAGCGTTGCCAAATGACTTAAAGCAAGCGAGTAGTTTATTTAACACAATATGGCATACTGTATTTAGTTCGAGTAAGACATTATTCATTTGGGTTGCAAATTTATTATTGATCCCAGTGGTATTATTTTATTTATTACGAGATTGGCCAAAATTATTAAATGGTTTGCAAGGTTTAGTACCACGACGTAATGAACCCACTATCACAGCATTATTTCGTGAATGTAATGAAGTATTGGGTGCCTTTTTACGAGGCCAATTACTGGTTATGTTGGCACTAGGTTTGCTCTATTCAGTTGGATTAACTATCGTTGGATTAAATACCAGCTTTTTGATTGGTTTGGTTGCTGGTTTATTAAGTGTGGTGCCATATTTAGGTTTTATTGTTGGGATTGGGGCAGCATTAATTGCAGCAACATTTCAATTTCATGATGTTTTACACTGTGTCTATGTCATCATTGTATTTGTTATTGCGCAAAGTATTGAGGGTTCAGTATTAACACCTAACTTGGTTGGTGATCGCATTGGCTTACATCCTGTTGCAGTCATTTTCGCAGTATTAGCGGGTGGTCAATTATTTGGTTTTTTAGGTATTTTACTAGCATTGCCAGTGGCTGCCATTTCAATGGTATTTTTGCGCCATTTTCGTGCGCGCTACATGAATAGTCGTTTGTATCGAACATGATATTTTCAGCAACACAACAATTAATTTTAAATGGCATGCGCTTGCGTGATGACGCAACCTTTGCTAATTATTTTCCAGCTAGTAATCAATTAGCGTTAGCATTTTTACAATCATTTGATTACACGCCACAACAATGGTTTGTTTATTTATGGGGAAAACCTGATTGCGGATGTACACATTTATTAAATGCTTTATGTTTACAAGCTCAGCAGCAAAATAAGAGTGCTATTTATTTGCCGATGACAGAAATTATTGGTATGCAACCAGCGATATTAGAAGATTTGGAAAATCACGATTTAATTTGTTTAGATGATATTGAGTTAATTGCTGGAAAAAAAGAATGGGAAACGGCTTTGTTCCATCTTTATAATCGTTTACACCAAGCACAATGTCGCTTAGTTGTTGCTGCAGATAGGGCGCCACGCGAGTTAGCGATTACCTTGCCTGATTTGCATTCACGTTTAACATCGGGCGTCACATTTCAATTACACACCTTGACAGATGATGAAAAATTAGCTGCATTACAATTGCGCGGACAAGCTCGTGGCTTAACCATTTCTGATGAGGTGGGGTACTTTTTGTTGCGTCGTACATCGCGTAGTTTAGGTGACTTATTCCAATTATTAGATAAATTAGATCATGCCTCATTAGCAGCACAGCGTCGCTTGACTATTCCCTTTGTAAAGACGGTGTTGGGTTTATAGATCAAAGAACTTCATCATCTTCTGGTTTACTACGTTGAAACCATTTACGCGATGGCTTGGTTGCGGTTGTCAATGTTGCTGAAGTGGTTTCACTAACCGGCTCGGCAGGCTGGTCTAGCGATTTTTCAGTCACTTTTGTAGCAGGGTCAACAATAGAATTCAGTAAAGCTTTTGCGCCATCACTCAATTTTACGATACCACCTTCATCATTGCTGACTTCATCAACCGCCCATGGTAAATGTCGATACATGCCATCTTCAGAAAGGCTAAAAAAGGGATATTTAATAATTTCAAAAAAAGGTGAGTAGTCAAAATCACTGGGCGTAAATAAGCGCGGATTTCGAGGTACTAATTCCAGGCGATTATTTTGATCGCGATGTAAAACGGGCAGAATAGGAAAACGCACAGAACCAAATGCTTCAGCTAATAATGAGGAGCAAATTTGGCGAGTTGCTTCACCAGCCTTATGTTGAAATAAAGATGAACGCCAACGTCTTGGTAAGATACTCCAGGGAATTAATAATCGCCCTAAATCTAAAAATTGTCGAACATCATATTCAACCCCAATTCGACCAATAGCATAACCAATAACTTTTTGGGCATCTTGTCTGGCGATTCCTTTTGGACGACAAATGCGGATGTGAATGTTTTGATATCTTGATAGGGGAGTAACAATAGTACCTTTACCTAATAAACCTTCAACGACTAATTGTTCACCTTCATCACCATTATAAGCTTCGCGCACGCGTTGTCTTAAGAGTGGATTTTCAATGTCATGTAAGCGTCCTATATATAACATCGAATGTGTCCATGGACTTTGGGTAATAACGCGAATAACGTCACTAACACGACTTTGTCCCTCGACCAATAAGACATCACAAGGACGAATTTCATATCTTAACCGTTCAAAATCTGATAATGGCATTTCGTGAGTGGGATTTTCTTTCATCAGCCACTTGGTTAAGGTATTTACTAGACGTTCTGATAGTGGTTTAGTCATTTATCCTGTTTTACTACCTTGTTCATTATTCCATTACAATAATTATAGAATACAAATTTTACTTGTTACTTTTCAAGTTTTTATTAATCAATCGATTAATTTTTGCCCACCTTCCTGGCTAATTGTGACGCCATACCAATATAATTGCGGGGTGTCATTTGTTTTAATTGTTGTTTGACCGCCTCAGGTAATTCTAATTGATCAACAAATTGTTCTAATAAGCCTTGATCAATAGATTTGCCGCGAGTTAATGCTTTTAATTTTTCATAAGGTTCAGCAATACCATAACGGCGCATAATAGTTTGAATAGGTTCAGCCAATACTTCCCATGCTTGGGCTAAATCATATTCTAAGATGACAGGATTAATGGCCAACTTGCTAATGCCTTTTAGTGTATTTTCATAGGCAAGTAATGAGTGTGCAAAGGCAACACCTAAGGTTCGCAATAAAGTTGAATCAACTAAATCACGCTGCCAACGTGAAGTGAGTAATTGACTACTAAGGAAACTCATCATCGCATTCGCTAATCCTAGATTGCCTTCGGAATTTTCAAAGTCAATCGGATTCACTTTGTGTGGCATGGTGGATGAGCCAACTTCATTTTCTACAGGTTTTTGCTTGAAATAACCAAGCGAAATATAACCCCACACATCACGATTAAAGTCGATCAAAATATTATTGAAATTGATCATGACGGAAAATAATTCAGCGATATAGTCATGTGGCTCAATTTGCGTGGTGTAACAATTCCACTCTAGGCCAAATTTTTCAACAAATTGACGGCTGAGTTGTAACCAATCAATTTCAGGATAAGCAGCATAATGGGCATTGAAGTTCCCCACTGCACCATTGAATTTGCCGCGAATAGCTGTTTTTTGTAGGAAATGATATTGCCGCTGTAATCGAGCAGCAAAATTTGCCATTTCTTTGCCGACGGTGGTAGGTGTTGCAGGTTGACCATGAGTACGTGCCAACATCGGTTG
This sequence comes from Gammaproteobacteria bacterium, assembly GCA_020051015.1. Taxonomy (GTDB): domain Bacteria; phylum Pseudomonadota; class Gammaproteobacteria; order UBA1113; family UBA1113; genus JABEVJ01. The sequence continues at coordinate 8,883 of JAGVJQ010000004.1, read as the reverse complement.
ATCAGCAAAATGAGTAGCTAAATCTTGAATCGCATGGATAACTTTATTCGTAACGGGAATTAAGTGATTTTCTTTAGCAGATTTTAAAATCAAAGCATAAGCAAGATTGTTGATATCTTCAGAAGTACAAGCAAAATGAACAAACTCACTAATTTTGCTGAGTTCAGCGTTAGTGTTGAGTTTTTCTTTAATAAAGTACTCGATCGCTTTTACATCGTGATTAGTTGTTCGTTCAATGGTTTTTACTTGCTCGGCATCTGCCAACGAAAAATTGTTAATGATGTCTTGCAAATATTGACTGGCAGCTTTTGATAATGGAGGAATTTCTTTTATTGGTGCGCAACCAGCTAACATCTCTAACCAGCGAATTTCAACTAACACACGATATTTGATTAATGCAAATTCACTAAAAATATCACGTAAATAAGCGAGACGATTTCCATAACGACCATCGATAGGAGAGATTGCTGTTAAAGATGTTAGTTCTAGCATAATTAATCCGCCATTTCTAAGTCATCAATCATTGCTTTCAAAAAGCGACTTGCTTCACCACCTGTTGCCGCACGATGATCAAAGGTTACAGATAATGGTAATATGCGATGAATTTCTAATTTACCATTAACGGGTACTGCTTCATCACGACCGCGACCGGCACCAATAATAGTTACCATTGGTGGTACAACAATTGGATTAGCAAAATAACCAGCAAAAGTACCAAAATTTGATAATGTGATAGTTGCCCCACGTAAATCGTCTTGTGGAATAGTTCTATCTTTTGCTTGTGTTTTAAAACGATTAATGATTTCACGTAATTCTGATGGTGTACGTTCGCCTGCATTTTTGATGACCGGTACGAATAAACCATCAGGCGTATCAACAGCTAAACCGAGATTAACTTCAGGTTTGATATCAATGGCGGGGACGGTTCCATCAAATAAAGCATTCATTACCGGTTCAATTTTGCATGCAGTACAAACGGCACGAATCAAACGTGAGGTAAAATCTGTACCTGCAACCCATGCGGATAAATCAGCTTTATCGCTAAGTGTGACAGGAACAACAGTTGCATGTGATTCTGCCATGCTGTTTACCATGGCTTTACGCACACCTTTTAACGGTTTCATGGTTGGGCTGGCAAAACTAGCTGGCGTTGTACCACTACGCATTTGCTGCTTGATGGCTTGGCATAAATCATCAATGGTAACTTGGCCTAAGTGACCAGTACTATTAATACGACTTAAATCGACACCTAATTTTTGTGCCATTAAACGCACAATAGGTAATGCTCGAATACCACCAATCGCTCCTTGTGTTGGGGTAATCCCTGCAGCTGCTTCACGAATAACGGTATCGCCCACTTTAATTGAGCCGGCAACCGTTGCTGCTGATTTACTTTCAGTTGAGACAGGTTCATATTCATGAGTCGTTGGTGTTGCAACAGGTTGTACTGCATCACCTTCATATTCCACTAAGGGATCGCCCGTGTTAATCGTATCGCCAGGATTGCCATACAATTTAACAATTTTGCCATTGCGTGGTGAGGGTACATCAACTACTGCTTTTGCTGTTTCCATTGAAACTAATAATTGATCAACCTTCACTGTATCGCCAACTTTAACATGCCATTCATGAATTTCGGCATCTGGCAAACCTTCACCTAAATCAGGTAATTTGAAAATAGTACTCATTTGTACTCCAAAGCTGTATAAACAGCATCAATAATGCGTTCTTCGGTAGGCAAATAGAGATGTTCCATCTTTGGATATGGCATCGTTATATCGTAACCCGTGACGCGTTGTACAGGGGCTAATAAAGTTAAAATACCTTTTTCCATGATTTGTGCAGCGATTTCAGCACCAACACCAACATTACGTGCTGCTTCATGCACAACAACACAACGACCGGTTTTAGCAACAGAAGCCAAAATGGTGTCGATATCTAAGGGACTAATGGTTGCCACATCGATTACTTCAGCATGAATATTTTCTTTGGCTAGCATATTCGCAGCTTTGTTTGTTTCATGTAGCGAGGCACCCCAGCTGACTAATGTTACATCATGTCCTTCGCGGGAAACAAAACATTTACCAAGTGGTAATGCATGACCATCATCAGGTACTTCTTGTTTTACCAATCGGTAAATACGACTTGGCTCTAAATAAATGACGGGATCGGGATCACGAATCGCTGCTAATAGTAAGCCATATGCACGAGCAGGACTGGAAGGGATCACAACTTTAAATCCAGGAATATGCGAAAATAGTGCTTCGGGACTTTCTGAATGGTGTTCAGGTGCATGAATACCACCACCATAAGGTGCTCTAGCAACCATAGGGCAAGTTAAACGACCACGCGTGCGATTTCGCATCCTAGCAGCATGCGAAAATAATTGATCCAAGGCAGGATAAATAAAGCCAACGAATTGAAATTCAGCAACGGGTTTTAGTCCTTGCGATGCCATGCCAATGGCTGCGCCAGCAATCATGGATTCTGCTAGTGGCGTATCCATAACACGCTCTGGACCAAATTGTTGTAATAAACCTAATGTTGCACGAAAAACGCCGCCGTTGGTTCCGATATCTTCACCTAACACCACCACGTTTTCATCAACTCGCATTTCATAAGCAAGTGCTTGGGTAATTGCTTCAATCAGTGTGATTTCAGCCATGGTGTGCTTTCTCCTTAAAACGTTTTGCATACGCTTTTTGCTCTTTAAGAGGCTCAGTCAGCGTTTCGTATGTGTAATCAAAAATATCATCGATATTGGCTTTGGGTGTTTGTTCGTAGGCTTCTACTGCTTGGGCAACTTGTGCCTGGCAATCAGCTAATAAACGTTCTTCACGTTGATCATCCCATAACCCTTGCGCGATTAAATATTTACGTAAACGAAGAATAGGTTCTTTTTCCCAGGCGGCGTGTAATTCTTCTTTACTGCGATAACGACTCGCATCATCGGCAGTTGTGTGATCACCTAAGCGATAAGAGACTGCTTCAATGAGAGTAGGGCCATGACCATTACGCGCTCTTTCTAATGCATCGGACATGACTTGACGTACAGCGATGACATCATTGCCATCAACTTGCAAACCAGGGAAGCCACCAGCAAATGCTTTTTGTGCGATCGTTTGTGTACCAGTTTGAATTGAACGTGGCACCGAAATGGCCCATTGATTATTATTAACCACAAATACCACGGGCAAATTCCATGCCCCGGCCAAATTTAAAGCTTCGTAAAAATCACCTTTAGATGTACCACCATCACCAATCGCTGTCACTGCAACGCGAGGTTGTTTACGATATTGAAATGCTTTTGCAATACCAGTGGCGTGCAAATATTGCGTTGCAATGGGTACACAAATAGGGAAATCTTCACGCGAATGGCGGAAATTACTACCACGCTCATCACCACCCCAATAACGGAAAATATCTTCCATAGCGGTACCACGTTGAAATTGGGCACCTTGATCACGATAGTAGGGTATAAGCACATCCTCTTTTTGCATGGCATTACCCATCGCCACGGAGATAGCTTCTTGTCCAAGAATGCTTGGATAGGTTCCCATTTTGCCCGTACGCTGCAAATTAATAGCTTTAGTGTCAAAGGTACGCACTAACACCATTTCTTTGTAAAGAAATTGCAATACATCGGGTGTGGCAAATGCGGGTAATGGACGAATCAATTCGCCATTTTCACCCAGATATTGATGATAGGTGACCTCAAAATTGGCCACCACAGGAAAAGTAGTTTCCATGTTTCTGTCCTTAAATACCTTATAAACGCTCTTCAGCGATATGATCGGCTACCACGCTAGTTGGCAAATGCAACTTAGTAGCACGTTCGAAAATACCGAGCAATTCATTATATAAATTGTGGATTTTTTGTTTAACAGCTTCATCAGAACCATGCTCGTATTTAGTGGTTGCCTGAATTAGACCACCAGCATTGATAACATAATCAGGAGCATAAAGAATGCCACGTTTTGTTAACTCTTCGCCATGTGAACTTTCTGCAAGTTGATTGTTAGCAGCACCAGCAATGATGGTTGCCTTTAATTGAGGAATAGTGACATCGTTAATGACTGCGCCTAATGCGCAAGGTGAAAAGACATCGCAATCCACTTGATAAATTTCTTCGGTTGAAACAACTTGTGCGCCAAATTCTTTTTCACAAGCTGCGGTGGCTTGTGGATTGATATCACAAACAATCAATTTAGCGCCAAGCTCATGTAACTCTTTTGCTAAATAATGACCCACATAGCCTAGGCCTTGAATAGCAACGGTAATTCCATCTAAATGGTCTTTACCTAAACGAAATTTGACAGCAGCCTCAATACCTCGGCGTACACCATGAGCGGTAAAGGGGGATGGATCAGACATGCTAGAGGTTGAGCCAACATAACTCGTCTGGCTGGCAATAATATCCATATCTTCCAGAATAGTGCCACTATCTTTGGCTGTAATGTAACGACCACCTAATTGCTCAACAAATCGACCAAATGCTTCAAATAGCGCTTTGCGATCAAAAACACGTTTTGGCTTAATAATCACAGACTTACCACCACCATAGGCTAAACCGCTAATGGCAGCTTTATAGCTCATGCCGCGTGCTAGACGCAGCGCATCGATAATAGCTGAATCAGTATCAGGATATTCAATAAAGCGGCAACCACCGAAGGCAGGGCCTAATTTAGTGCTATGAATGGCTACAATAGCTTGTAAACCTGTTTTGGGATCGCTTTTAAAGTGCAAGTCGGTAAAGGGAACGGAATGTTGAAAATCGAACAAATCTTTTATTTTATCCATCTTATTAACCCTATTTTCATCAGAGTTGCAACCATATACCTAAACCTGTCGGCTGTCCAGATCTAGGGAAGATTTTAGGTAGATTGATGATGTAAAAGTGAACAGAAAATGATAAGCTTCGATACCTTTAAAGAAGCCGCCATCTTGCCGGAACAGGCACTAATAAAAATTATTAAATAATAAAAAGAGTTAATTATGTATATTTTATCAAATATTTTACAACGAATAAAAGATCAAACAGAGAGTTCAGATTTATCGCTTGCACAGTGCCAAGCGTTACTACGGAATGTTATAATTTGGAAATTTAATGAACAATTTGGTGCTAATTTACCTAGTCAAAATCCTGAAGGGAAAATTGAATTTGATAAAACGATTGCCATTCGACCTTTAGGCGATTTGATTGATGAAGATTTAACAGCCATATCTTCCGTTGATGAGTTACTAGCTAAAACTACTCTTGAAGTAGCGGAGGCAGAAAGAGTGGAAGCAGGTGGGTCAGTAGCCGTTTATCGAACCTGTTACTCAGTATATTACAATGCTATCGAGAAAAAATTAGGGGTTCAAGATAATCAAGCAAAGAAGCTTTCTTTTCCTCATAATAATGGCGAATTATCGATTCCCAATCTTATGCTGCAGGCATGGATTCGAAGAACATTTGGAAAAGTAACTGGCAAACATAAAAGTCTCGGTATGTATTGGATGAAAAAAGTTGAAATAGCGAATTGGATAGAAGGAGATGATTTAGCAAATTTTTTAGGTACAGAAGAGCATCATAATTTAATACAAGAAAATAAAGTTTTGTGTCAAGCAGCATTGTTAGATTTTTTCATTCAAATTTTACATCTACATCGTTTAGGTTGGATGCATGGAGATGTGAAGTTGGACAATGTTCTTATCAGTGAAAAAAATGGTTTAATACAGCTTTTATTAATTGATTTTCGTACTTTCAAAGAAATTGGCGCAGAAAATTCAAAATTAACTGGTACACCCAATTACTTACCTGTCCAAGTTTTTTCAAATCATGCTTTAGCTTTTCAGGATATCTATGGCGCTGCTATGCTCGCTGCTTTTTGGTTAAAACCAGCATTATGTCAGGAATTTTTTGGCAATATTAAGGTACTTTTAACGAGTGTGCATGATTTACAAGATAAAATAATAAATTTAAAGAGTGAGCTTGCTAGTGAGACTGATCGCAACATGCGGGCTGAACTACAAAAATCTTATGAGAATAATGCATGTCTGTTGCTCTCGCGTTCAATGATATTAGCAGATAAAGCCAGGGTAACGATTCTTCGTTTGTTAGAAAGAACACAACAAAATAAACCAGCAGCAATAATTGGAGTATTAAAAAATTGTTTTGTTGAAGATCAAATCGTATATCCGACTATGTCAAGTTTTCTCTCAGCATTATTACAAGTGGATAACGATTTAATGATGTATGCGCGCGAAAGAGCAGCGTTAAGTGACAATGCAATTGCTGCGCAAGTAATAGAAAAAATAGCTAGCGAGGTAGATGATTTATTAGTTTACAACAAACAAATATGTCCTCCATCCACCGTGGCATTCACTTACGCTGGACAGAAGGTGAATATGAAATCAGAAGTAGCTTCTAATATAGTAAACGAAAAAACTGATAATAAAACGTCGTGGTGTTCAATATTATAAATATTCGTCGATAAATGGTTCATAACGTAGAAAAGGGCGTATTACATACGCCCATATACAATAATTACGGAATATAATAAAATGGATTCGGTAATTTAAAGCCTTTTTCAGCATAACCGCCAATTAAATCGCTCTCTTGATCGCCTAAATTCACAACAATAACATAACCTTGATCTTCTAGTTTTTGGCGAACCACGGTTTTATAAGCTTCTGCTGATTGTTTCTTATTAGCTTTACTACGTAAAATTAAACCATCCCAATTTTTATAGCCAGCATTACGTAAGTTGCGTACGGTAGATGGCATCATCCAACCAGGACGGCCAGTAACAAAAAATACAGCGACACCGTTTTGCTTGGCATAATTATACAATTGTAAAGTGGGGGCAATAACGGGATCTTTACCTCGATTTTCACGCTTATTGATATCATCAAGGCTGCCACCAAAATTTAACAATAACATATCAGGATAATTGGATAATGATGTCTCATCGATATCGAATACGAGGGCTAATTTTTGTGGATTTTTTAAATTTGCATTATAAGCAATATATTTTGCTAAATAAGATTGCGCTTGATTAATAACTTGTTGCTGTTCTTTTGTATATTGACCCGATGAAACATATTGTTTTAATTGATTTTTATAAACTTGTAAATTAGTCGGCTCGGCTATTACAGCCGTTGTTACAAAACAAAAAGCGACGAGGACAACTAGGCGGCGTAACAGATTCATAACAAAGCCTCCAGAATGAAGAGATCTTATAGGTTCTGTCCTTAAAATGCGCTTAAACGTCTGTCGATATTACACGTTAGGGACAGAACCCAAGATTGGTGGCTATGGGTGGACTCAAATTTAAATATTAACTAATTGATTTAATTGAATTTATTAAGTTAATTATTAGTAACGAACCCCCGCAAAGCCCCCCATTTTCCAACACAACCAAGAATAAATATGAATAAGAAATATCTTATTGCGCGCTATTTTAGCTTAAGTTATGGATAAAGACAAAAATAAATTTGTTGGATGCTCACCAAATTAGTGGATAAAAATTGCCCATATCGAAAAAAAGTAAAATATAACTTGTGGGTACTGTAAACCCCCCGTTTTTAGTGCCAACCTAAATTTGATGTGGCTCATAAAAGATTGATGGTTTTTATTATTCTTGCAATCATTTAGCTAATCGTAACTTAGGTGCTTTTTTAAATAATTTATCTAACATTTTTTCTCCGGTTTTTTGTTCAAGATTAATAGTTTTTTCCATTAATATGCCAGCCAAAATTCCAATGTAACAAGCTTGAATAGAATCAAACCCACAAATAATGTGTTCATTTCTTGCAATAGTTAAGGGATGTTCTGTATATGTCAAGAGAGTTTTCCTCTCAAGGTAGCCAACGCTCCAGTCTCGATTCAGAAAAATAATTTTATATTTGCATGGCTTGTTCTTTAAAAGGAAAGGCATTTTTTTTATTTTTTTAAGTACTTCTCCACTTTCTACCGATGACCTTAATGCGCGACCATAATGTGCTCCTATCCAACAAGCTTCTAGTGGCCGGAGATTTTCAATAATACTTGAGTCTCCAATTACTTCAGAAAAACTTCTTGTAATATTAGCGGATTTTCCATTCACATGAAGTACAACGTGTTGTTTTTCTTCACATACATCAATTAAACTATATTGAATCAACGGGATTAAATTACGATAATATATTGATGTGGTTGAGAGAATTTTTTTACACCTCTCCATAAGTCTCATTGAAAATACTCCTCAAACTCAATAAATTCTAATTGACTAAATAAAATTATATCAATTTATTTTCTAACAATAATTCCAACTTCTTCTTTGCCTGAAAATTTTATATCATCTGGAAAATCTTCTCTATCTATAAATGAACATTGCTTAACTTTAAATCCAACGTTCTCACATGAACGTTTTAAGATGTCGGGATCAAATACGTGTATAAAGTTGGGTACGATATGAATAATAGATTCATCTTCAACATATTCTTCTAAATTGTCCACTATACCGGGCCACTCAACACCATTAAGTTTTTTCTGTTCATAAATGGAAACAAATGCAGACAATAATTTTATATATGGAGTTTTACAAATTATATATAATTTACCATTTGGTTTTAACCAATTTTTTAGCTTGCTCAACGCTTGCATAAATTCATCTGGATACAAATACTGTAAAACACGTGCAGCAAGAATAGCATCAAAAGTGTTGTCAGGAAAGTTTATTTTATCTGGTAATCTACCTGGGCTAATTGTTAAGTTTCGTTTATTTTTCACACGATTAGAAAATATATTTAAATGTCTTTGATCAAGATCATTAACAGTTATATGACATTTGCAATTAATTAATATTTCAGAAACAGCACCATAAGCAGCACCAACCTCAAGTACGTGTGCCTTATTAT
>JAGVJQ010000026.1 GCA_020051015.1 Gammaproteobacteria bacterium | reverse complement strand
TCAGACTGCAATTAAACGTTGCGTAATCTGTGGTAGGAGTGTGAGTTATCACACTCTCGATCAGGAAAAGGGCTTAACTTCGGTTAAGCCCTTTTTTTTACATATAAAACTTGTTTATCCTATTTTACTGTAGTATCGTTGCAAATCTTATAAAAATACCCCTCATTCCTTGTCATGAATGAGGTGAATAACTGTTGTGGATGCGTGTATGATTTTTTCTTCATGTATAGATGAGGAAAATAATAGGCTGTGGAAAAAGTTGAGAGGAAGAAAATGTTAAAAAAATTATCGGGAATTATTTTTTTGCTTTGTGGTAGTTCATCAATTGCTTTCGCTGGTGCTCCGGGAAATAATATGGTTCCTCCTTCTGGTGTAGTCTTAACAACACCGAGCACGCCTGGTATGTGGACGATTGGTTTACAAGCGACCATGTTAATGCCAATTGATAATTTTCAATACGCAGAAGCACCACTATTACAATCCGATGGTTCAACGTTATTTCATCACGAATCTGTTGATAATCAACCTGGTTTTGGTTGGGGTCTAAATGTGGCTTACCAATTTGCAGATTCTGGTCGTGATCTGGCATTTGATTTTCTAGATGCTAATACTGGAGATAATGAAACATATAGTGTTCCGCCAGGAACACCATTGTATGGTCCAAATGGCCGTAGTAATCCGTTACAAATTACTGATGGTGGTCAAGCATACGGTACAGCATTTTATCACTATCGTGCTGCGGATCTCACGGTGGGGCAATTATTTAATGTTGGCCAACGTGTAAGCTTCCATCCTTTTGCCGGAGTGCGATATGCATATATCAATACCGATGGTGATGCCTCTTACTTTAATACCGGCGGTGAAGTTGACACATTTGATACGGATGGCGTTTTTAGTGGGGCAGGTCCACGTGCGGGTGTTAATGCAACAGTTCATTTATGGTGGGGTTTTTCAATTGTTGGTACAGCCGGTACGTCAGTTTTGGTAGGTAATCTCAGTGATCCTTATAAAATTGTTGCAAATGCTCAAGATGCAACGTTAACAACCACGACAAAATACAATGACGATTCAGAAATAGCAATTGTTCCAGAGTTAGACGAGTCATTAGCTTTAGATTATCAACATGCATTTTCAGAGACCACTATTTTTGATGTTCAATTTGGTGTGCAACTATTTAATTACTTTAATGCTGATCAGCATGATTTCCTTAGCATAGTAAATACAAATAGTAACGTATCTGAACAGAGCTTTGCTATGCATGGCATGTTTTTACGCGGACAAATGAGCTTTGCCTAACACAAAAAAAAACGATATACTTGCGCGTCTTTTTTAAGGAAGAATGAACATGTTAAGAAAAATATTTTTCGCTTTAGCGTTAACCGGGATAAGTGTTTCTGCGTTTGCAGGCGCGCCTGGTAATCAAATGGTCACACCATCTGGGGTACCATTGATGGCTTTAAGTAATCTTGGATTTTGGTCATTTGGTATCGAAGGTTTTTACGCTCAGTCTACTGCACCACAATTCCAATATGCACAAATTAATTCCAATACGACACCTTCAAATATATCAAATGAAAAAGTAGATAATAGTTATCATAGTGGTTTTGAAGCTGATGCAACTTATCATTTTGCAGATAGCGATCGTGATGTGACGCTGGCATATATGCATCTTGATATGGAAGATGGTAACACGGCTTCTATAGTTGGCAATGAAACGCTGGTCGATCCTTTCGGTTTAATTCCGGGGCGTCGTGATCGTGTCGATCAAATTAAAGGCAGCACGGATAATTTATACAACGCAGCAGATTTTGTTTTTGGTCAACACATGCATGTGGGGCAAGTGCTCGATATTCATCCATTTGGCGGTATCCGTTATGCTGATTTAAACAGTCGTGATAATTCCACTTATTACAATGATGCAACCGATCCTGATCCCATTGAAGCAACAGCACAAATAACGTCGCACTTTCAAGGCTTAGGTCCACGTGCTGGTGTTGATGCTACTTTTCATATTAATCCAGCAATTTCTTTTGTTGGTACCATCGGTAGCTCATTAGAAGTTGGTTATGATAATGCCACAACAGTATTACAAATAAATGGTGATTCGCCCACTACGTCAAAATTAAATAAAGCGTGGTATATTGTTCCAGAAATGGATGCAAAGATTGGTGTTGATTACCAACATAGCTTCAACGCAATGACATCATTTAATGTTCAACTTGGCTATCAAGTTGTTAACTACTTTAATGCTGTTGAAGAAGATTATAATGATATTAGCACCGTGAATTCCGAAAATAACAGAGAAAATTTTGGTTTCCAAGGACCTTATTTGCGGTTACAGCTTAATCTTGCATAATATTTAGTCATGTAATTTATATTACCTCCTCAACAGACCCTAGGTTGAGGAGATATTGCTATCGAGTAGAACTATCATTAGACCTTAGTAGGCAGGAACTAAAAATGTAAAATTACATATTTTTACTTAATATGTATAATATAAATTTAGTTTATGCTTGTTAACGCATATAAAAGTAAGTTTTTTTCTAGATGTAATAAATTTTTTACAAAAGAATTATCTTACCTTTTTGTTACAAAAAAGTTATTGTGTTTTCCATCTCATTCTATATAATATTTTCGATGGCACTTAATGGATTACGCAAGGACCAAACTTTATGCTAAAGCGTATTACCTCAGCTCTTGGATTATTAGGAATTTCCCTCTCAGCCTTTGCAGGCGCACCTGGTAATAATATGGTTATTCCTTCAGGTGTAGTTTTAACCGCTCCTGATAGCGGTAGTGGTTGGTCATTTGGCATTGAAGGTCTTTATGTTCAGCCAACAGGTAGTAATTTTCAATACGCACAAATTAATGACAATGCTATCCCCAATACCTCTCATAATCAATTAGTAAATAACAGTTATCAATGGGGCGGCTCGGCTGATCTAGTCTACCGCTTTGATGGCAATAGTCGCGATGTGACTTTAGATTACACACACTTAAGCACCGATGACAGTGATACTTCACATGTGTCAGGCGCTGAAACGTTTAATCAAGCCTTTATTTTTGGTGGCAATCCAGTTGCTCTCGCTCCTGATACCGCTAAAGGTTACGTGGATAACGATTATAATGAGGTTAATTTAACGTTTGGCCAACAGTTAATCGTTGGTGACCGTTTAGTGCTGCATCCGTTTGGTGGTGTAATTTACGCTGATATTGAGCAAGACGACAAAGTTACTTATTCGGCATCAACCGTTGTTCCAAATTCAGGAACAGGTAAAATTGATTCTGATTTCCAAGGTGCAGGTCCACGCGCAGGTATGGATGTGCGCGTGTTAACTGGTTCTGGTATTTCTATTGTCGGTACCATTGCTGGCTCATTATTAGTGGGTGATACCGATGCACATGAGAGTGTTTCGCCAGCTGCTGTGTTATTGAGTGCGCCAGTTGAGTGGAATAATGATGAGTCGGTTCACGTAGTACCAGAATTGGATGCTCGTGTTGGTCTCGATTACACGCCACACAAATTTTTCCCCGAGGCTTCTATGGCCTTTCAAATTGGTTATGAGGTTGTACATTACTTTAATGTCACCAATTTAGATAGTTGGGATACAACAATAGTAAATTCTGTAAATAATTTTGGTAGCTTTGGTTATCAAGGTCCGTACTTAAGGCTGCAACTAAATGTTGCATAATTAAGTAACTGTTTAGCTCGGCGTGAGAAACAGTTATGATGCGTTTGGAGGATGGCATAGTATTGTCAAAGCTCTCTCGGCGGTGCAGAACTTTGGGCAAACGGAGTCTGGGGATTGTTAAGCAATCCCCGATTCTTAGCCAGAATCCTTTGACAAGAAGTATGGCAAATTTACAGATAAAGCTCGAATAACAATCATTAAGTTGAAATTCAATAGGTTAAGTTAATATTTGGCTTGAAGTAAATTGGATGCGTGTTAGTAAAGGTTTCTGTTGTTAATGGAGGGAGTCATGAAGGTAATTATTCAAAATATTCGGCAGGGCGCTGGAGAAATTGGTCAAATTGATTTAGCTAATATTTCTCAAGATAAATATACTAATTTTGCGGTATCTGTCAATAAAATTGCGGGTGCTCAATTAGTGCCGGATAGTCAACCTTCCGCACGCGGATATTTTCCTTCTTCAGTTACACAGCAAGTTTATTTAAATCAAGAACAAGAAGTAAATTTGCGTAAACTGCTGAAATCATTTAATACCATGAATAATTTAAGCAAGACCTTTTTCAAGGGGAAAAAGCAGGAAGAACATTTCTAATTGGTTTAGTGCCAGCTATGTAAGAGCGTATTGCATACTAGAGGCGCTATAGTAATTCACTCCACTTGATTATTCGACAAGCTTTTAATGCATGATTTTGCCAATCAGTCATTTTTAATAAAGCTTGAGTTACTTCTTGCAACATAATATTGGTAAAAGAAAACGACGATGGCAATTTTATGTGTTTCGCAAATTGTAAACAAAATTGCTCATGGGTTAATTCACATTTGGTTTCAATCAAATTGAAAATGGCGTCAGTTAAATCTAAATTTTTTAGCACTTTGGGTAATTCGCGTAATAACCAGCGTTGTTCAGCAACGCGGGTTAATTGAATGCCGTATTTACTCAATACCAATTGTAAATTTTCTAATATTTCACTTTGTGCCGTTGTTAAGGTAAATGCAGTTGGTAATAAAAGTGGTTGGTTAATAATTTGTTCGGCAGGTAAGGATAACATGGCATGATAGGCAATAGTTTGTTGTGCTCGTTCAAGATCGATAATCAATAAACCTTGCGCAATTTCCACTAAAATATATTCATTTTTCATTATCCCAATTAATTTAAATTCTGGCAGATCATTTTTTATATTTTCCTTATTCGCGCTTGGTATTTGATGTGGAGTTATGCTTGAGAAATGAATTGATTTTTCATCAAAGGTTTTGTGGTAATGTGGGAGCTGTGATGAAATGCGGTAGCTGGCTGACGGTTCTTGGATAGCAACAGATTGCGCAATATTAACTTTATCATCTGATGTTATAAATTGCATTTCATTGGAGTGATATTGTTGCTCGTTAGTCATATTCGTCTTGGTTTGATTTAATGCACTGCCATGGAGTGTGCGATCTAAATGAAAAGTAACAAAATCATGAATTTGTCGAGCTTCATAAAATCGTACTTCGTGTTTAGTGGGGTGTACATTGACATCAACTGCTTCTGGCGGTAAATCTAAATATAAGACATAACACGGATAGCGTCCTTCTGGAATTAAATCTTGGTATGCCATTTTAACAGCGTGATTTAATAATTTATCGCGTACGATACGACCATTAACATAAAAATATTGCGTATCTGTTTGACTACGAGCGGAATCAGCTTGTCCTAACCAACCATAAAGCCGAATCGCATCATCGCGGCAATCGACCTCCAATGCAGTATCAATAAAAGGTTGGCCGCAAATAGCTGCTACTCGCTGTTTAATCTGTAATTCATTAGTCGCTTTCCGAGCAGAAAATAAAGTACTTTGCTGATGCTTTAAAATAATTTGCGCATGATGATGACTTAATGCAATTTGCTTAACGATCGTTTCAACATGTCCAAGTTCGGTGCGTTCGCTGCGTAAAAATTTACGGCGAGCAGGAACATTAAAAAACAGATGATTAACTTCAATCGTAGTGCCTTGTGGATGCGCAGCTGGTTCAAGTTTAGATATATCTTGTGAGGGATCATATTGTAAACACCAGGCATGTTCAGTATCTTGTGCTTTTGATGTCAAACTAATTTTAGCGACGGCAGCAATACTTGCTAATGCCTCACCGCGAAAACCTAAACTGTTAATTGCTTGCAAATCTTCTGGTTGTAAAACTTTACTGGTGGCGTGTCGACTAATTGCCAAAAGTAAATCATCTTTGACAATGCCACAGCCATCATCACGAATACGAATGCGCTCGATCCCACTGCGTTCTAAATCGATTTGAATTTGTGTTGCACCGGCATCTAAGCAATTCTCTAATAATTCTTTGATCACCGAGGCTGGGCGTTCAACCACTTCGCCAGCTGCAATCTGATTAGCAAGTAAAGATGACATAAGCTGGATACGAGGTTGCGACATATTAATTTAGTTCCGGAAAATTATTGGGGTTATTTTGGCTATATTTAGCGTTTTTTACAAGTCATTTATTTGTTTGATTTTTACACAATCGCTTGGTAAACTGTGCCGAAGCAATTTTACTAACTAAAAAGAAATATTATGTTTGAAACAGAAAAAATTTTTTCCCAATTAAATCGAGTGCTAAGTGACAAAGGTATAATAAATATTAAATTATTTGCTTTTGTGTGGACAATTTTACTTGCTAACAAAGTCATTGGTGATAGTGGTTTTACGGCAAAAATCAAAGAATTCATTGCGGATTATCCAGATGAGAGTGCCGAATTTTTGGAAACATTAAGTGAAAATCCTGCTGCGACAAGATTAGTTGTAAGTTCATTGGTGTTAGCTAATGGTTTTGGTAATTATTTAATATCGAATAAAGTAAATCAAGGTTTCTGGTTACTATCGATGAATATTTTAATGACGGCGTGGGCAAAGGCGGAAGGATTACATGGTAAAGACTTTAAACTAATGCAAGTTGGCAAATTATTGATGAGACTAGTTTGTATAGGCTTAACCGTGGACGCAACAGTAAAAGCCTACCATAGTTTAAGCGCTCAATTTACTTCAGGCGTTGGGGCTATTAGTCAAAAATTATTATCGTATACGCAGTGTCCTGCCAGGCTACATCCAGTAATTGAGCCTACACATTCTGCGGATATTAAAAATAGCACAGGTCCAACGTTTAGAAATAAAAGCTAAATTTCTTAAGCATTAAACCTGTATTTCAGCTAAATTACCTTTACTTTCCAACCAAGATTTACGATCATTCGCCCGCTTTTTCGCCAATAACATATCCATCAAGAGATCTGTATCATCGCCATCAGTAATGGTTAATTGAACTAATCGGCGCGTATCAGGTGCCATAGTTGTTTCACGCAATTGAAGCGGATTCATTTCACCCAACCCTTTAAAGCGTTGGACGTTCACTTTTCCTTTCTTATGTTCGGCAGCAATACGATCTAAAATGCCGCGCTTTTCATCATCGTCCAAGGCATAATAAACATCTTTGCCAATATCAATTCGATATAACGGCGGCATGGCGACAAAGACGTGACCGGCTTGTACCAAGGGGCGAAAATGCCTGAGGAATAAGGCGCATAGTAACGTGGCGATATGTAAACCATCGGAGTCGGCATCAGCGAGAATACATATTTTGCCGTAGCGTAATCCTTCCAAATTACTCACGCCGGGATCAACCCCCAATGCCACAGCGATATCATGAACTTCTTGTGATGCTAATACTTCTTGTGATTCCACTTCCCAGGTATTAAGAATTTTACCACGTAGTGGCATGATGGCTTGAAATTCACGTTCACGGGCTTGTTTGGCTGAACCACCTGCAGAATCACCCTCAACCAGAAATAATTCGGTGCGTGATAAATCTTGTGAGGTACAATCGGCTAATTTTCCTGGTAGGGCAGGGCCTGTTGTTACTTTTTTACGTTCAATACGTTTGCCATTACGCATACGTTTTTGTGCATTATTAATGACAAATTCAGCTAGCGCTTCACCGTATTTGGTATGTTGATTGAGCCATAAGCTAAAAGCATCTTTGACCACGCCAGTAACAAAGGCGGCTGTTTGACGCGAAGATAAACGCTCTTTTGTTTGACCAGCAAACTGAGGGTCTTGCATTTTTACTGATAGAACATAGCTTAATTTTTCCCACACATCTTCAGGGGTCAGTTTTAAGCCACGGGGTAATAAATTTCGCAATTCACAAAAGTCACGTAAGGCATCAAGCAAGCCCGTGCGCAAGCCATTAACATGTGTACCGCCTTGCACAGTGGGAATGAGATTAACATAACTTTCAGCGATTAACTCGCCACCTTCCGGCATCCAAACTAATGCCCATTCAGCGGCTTCAGTAGAAGCAGTAAAACTACCAACAAAAGCCTCTTCAGGCAAAATAGGATTATCACCAATGGCATCACGCAGATAATCACGTAAGCCATCTTCGTAATACCATTCTTGGCGCTCATTGGCCGCTTCGTCATAAAACATGACACGTAAACGCGGACACAAGACAGCTTTGGCTCGTAAAGTATGTTTCAGACGACTAAGGGCAATACGTGAGCTATCAAAATACTTGGCATTGGGCCAAAAGTGAACGCTAGTACCGGTGTCACGTTTGGTGGTAGTACCCGTTACTTTTAATTCACTGGTTTTGTCGCCATCAGCAAAACTCATTTGATAAATTTCGCCGCCACGACGTATTGTAACAATCACTTTTTCAGACAGTGCATTTAATACCGATATACCAACACCGTGTAAGCCGCCCGAAAATTGATAATTTTTATTAGAGAACTTACCACCGGCATGTAATTTGGTCATAATTAATTCAACGCCTGATATTTTTTCTTCAGGGTGGATATCGACTGGCATTCCTCGGCCATTATCAATAACTTCTAATGATCCATCTTTATAATGAATGACTTCAATTTGGTTGGCATGTCCTGCCATAGCCTCATCGACACTGTTATCAATCGCTTCATGAGCCAAATGATTAGGGTTGCGCGTGTCAGTATACATGCCAGGCCGTAGCTTGACTGGCTCAAGGCCGCTTAATACTTCGATTGATTCAGCTGTATAATGTGTGCTCATTCGGACATCCCAAACTTTAGATATTTAATGTTGCATCATAATGATTTGGTGAGGGTATCGCAATAGGGGTTGTTGACAATTCTACTATGCTGGGCACAAAGCTTCGACTTTCTGTGTTCCACTGCTTAAATCAGATGGGCGTCTTCAATATACCCCTACATAGGCTACGGTATTCGAAAATCATGGCGTTATATCTCATAGGGTGACTGTGTTTATTTTAGCCAACCCCTTGCGGTAGCGCATCTGCATTAACTTTTGCCATGTGAGTCTAACCTTGGTAAACTAGCGTGCTTATACACAGCCTAGTAGAATTGTAAACAGAACCTAATTTGTCCCTAAGTATATTTGAGAAGAACCATGGACATTGAAATCGCTAAAACTAACATGTTAAAACAACAACTACGAACTAGTGGCGTAGTTGACGAGTATTTGCTCGCTGTTTTTGATTATATCCCACGCGAACAATTTGTGCCGTCAGGCTATTATAATGTCGCGTATGCGGATTCCAACATCCCAATTGGTCATGGTCAAGTCATGTTGTCACCTACATTAGAAGCTAAAATACTGCAACAAACTGCAATTCAACCACAAGAAAAAGTAATGGAAATCGGTACAGGTACCGGATATTTAACAGCTTTATTAGCGAGCCAAGGGCAGCATGTTACCAGTATTGATATTTTCCCTGATTTAATTGAACGAGCTAAAGAAAACCTAGCTGAATTGGATATTACCAATATTAGTCTTCATGTAGGCAATGCTGCAATGGGATGGGGTAAGCATTTATTTGATGTAATTATTGTCTCCGGTGCGATGCAATTTTTGCCAGAATCGTTATTAGATCAATTAGCGCCAGGTGGACGCCTATTTGCCGTGGTAGGAGAAGCTCCCGTCATGCAAGCTTGTCTTATAACGCGTCATCATGAACAAGGATTAACGACAAAAATTTTATTTGAAACTGTGCTGCCATCTCTAATAGATGCACCACACCGTGAATCTTTTAGTTTTTAATTATTAATAAATTAGACATGTGAGTATCTCATAATGAAAAAAGCGTTGTTTGCCGGATTAACCAGTTTAGGATTGCTTGCTTTAAGCAGCCCGGCATTGGCATTAAACAATTTATTGGACGTATTCCAACAAGCATTAGTCAGCGACCCTTCATTTCAAGCGACGGTAGCAAGTTTGGAATCAACTAAAGAAGGTGTGCCGATTGCACGATCTTATTTATTGCCACAACTTACGACACAAGCCAATGGGCAGCGAAATTGGTTGACTAATCGTGCAGGAACGCCCGTCGATATTCCGGGTCGGGCTCCAGTGGTATTTGGTCAAGGGCAATTTGATTTTAATTATGGGCAATATCAAGTTAATTTGACGCAATCAGTATTTGATTATGCATTGTGGGCGGGTTTATCTGAGGCAAAATATTTTTCTAAATCAGCTGATGCTCAATATACTGCGGCGTTACAAAATTTGATGGCGACTACAGCGACAGACTATTTTAATGTGTTATCGGCTGAAGATAATTTACGCTATGTTGAAGCTGAGAAAAAAGCAGTTTATCAACAATTAGATCAAGCACGTCAACAATATAAAGTTGGTGTGATTGCCATTACCAATGTTTACCAAGCACAAGCACAATACGATTCCTTATTGTCACAAGAAATCGCAGCACAAAATAACGTGATTAATCAGCGCGAAAATTTACGGGCAGTTACTGGAATTTATTATAATGATCTAGCCAGTTTAAAAAGCGAATTACCATTAATCATGCCGGTGCCAGCTGATCCCAATGTGTGGGTTAAAATAGCAACTGCACAAAACTGGACGTTAATTTCACAACAATTTAATGCAGCAGCATATCAAGCTAATGTGCATCAACAATTTGCTGGTCACTTGCCAACGGTTTCTGCTTATGGCTCAAATGTTGGTACGAAAGCGGGTATAGGTCCTGGCGGCAGAGTAAATCAAACGGAAAATGTGGTTGGATTACAATTAAACTTCCCAGTATTCCAGGGCGGGTTAGTAACCTCACAAACTAAACAAGCAAAATACCAGTATCAGAATGCTTTGGCTGAAATGGAACAAACCCATCGTCAAGTCATCGATGATACGCATACCAGTTATAACGATGTGGTATCTGGAATTAATCAAGTACGGGCGGATAAGCAATCTATTCTTTCAAATGCAAGTTCATTAAAGAGTACAATTGAAGGTTATAAAGTGGGTACGCAAACCATGTTGGATGTGTTGCAAGCACAGCAATTGTTATATCAAGCTGAGCAACAGTTTTCTACAGATGAATATTCTTACATTAACGCAACAATTGCTTTAAAAGAAGCTGCTGGAACGTTAAGTATTAATGATTTGAAAATTATTAATAACTGGTTGAGCACGAAAAATAAAGAATCATATAGTTCTTTAAATATTACAACTATTCAACAGCAAGCTGAAAAAAATTATAATGCAACAATACGAGCCAATTCAGAATTGGGTATTGATACGAGTGAGAAAAATGTCATTAAAGCAGTAAATCAGATGCAAATGCAAACTGACCAAATGGATCAAAGTGAGCCATCAGTAGCACCAGCAGCAGCACCCGTTGTGGGTCCAGCCCCGGATCCTGCGCACGCAGCTGTGCCATCGCTAGCGCCTACATCGCCATCTCCAACTGCAACGACATCACCAACTCCTGGAACAACTAATTAGCAGATGTTATGCCGACGCATTTTGATATTATTATTCATGGTGGAGGGTTAGCTGGTAACAGCTTAGCCCTTGCCCTTGCTAAAACATCACTACAAATTGGTGTGGTTGAGCCATATCCACCGTCAAATAAACAACGACATTTATTAGAATCGCGCACCATTGCTTTATCACATGGTGCGCGACGTATTTACGAAGGAATTGGTGTTTGGTTGGAGTTAGCGCCATTTTGCACACCAATACAACATATTCATGTATCAGATAAAGGTCGTTTTGGCATGACGCGCATTCATGCAGCAGAACAACATATGCCAGCGTTAGGATACGTGTTGCAAATTGCTGAAGTTAATCGCGTATTGTGTGAAAAGCTACAACACTATTCAAATATTCATTATTTAAGTCCCGCTAAAATTACTAACGCGAATTTAATCAATGAGAAATGGCAATTAGAAATAGAGTCAAATAATGGTGCCTCATATACCTGCGATTTACTTGTTGCAGCTGATGGTGGCCAATCACCGTTGCGACAAATGGCGGGCTTAACCGCTGAAGAAAAAGATTATCAACAAACAGCGATTGTTACTTCAGTGCAATTAACTCGGTCACATGAAAATATTGCATATGAGCGCTTTATTGATGATGGTCCTATTGCATTATTGCCGATAAAAGAAGATATTTGTGCAGTAGTAGTTACTGTTGCAAATAAAGCGTTAGCGAAATGGCAAGCGATGACAGATGTCGAATTTTTACGTACCTTACAACATCAGTTCGGTTATCGATTAGGACGTTTTATAGCAATGGGTTCGCGCACAACCTACCCATTAAAATTAGTTCAGACCAGTCAACAAGTATCTCCACAATTTGTATTAGTAGGAAATGCAGCACATGTCTTGCATCCGATTGCTGCACAAAGTTTTAATTTGAGTTTGCGAGACATTGCTGTATTAGCGGAGTTAATTATTAATTCAATAAAGAATGAAAAATCTATTATTAATCCCGCATTATTAGAAGAATATGCTAAACAACGAACGGCAGATCAACATCGTACGGTTAAATTTACGGATGGATTAATCGAGTTTTTTGCTAATCCAGTTTTTGCTGTGCCTCGAAATATAGCCATGACCGGCTTGGATATGGTGCCCCCATTAAAAACCTTGCTTGGAAAATATGGTGCCGGTACACTGGGTAAGTTATCACGATTGGCACGAGGGATAGGCGTATGAAGCAGCATGATATAGTGATTGTTGGTGATGGTGTTATTGGTTTAACTTTGGCACATGCGTTGGCACAACGAGAGATGGATGTTGCCCTTATCGCCAAAAACATTACCTCTGCTGTTACCAATGCATCACCGCAATATGATATTCGTGTTAGTGCTATTACCTTATCCTCAGAACGTATTTTTAAAAGTATTGGTGTATGGGACAAAATAGTTGAGCGTCGTGTGAGTCCATTTCGAGATATGCGGGTATGGGACGCAACGGGCCCTGGTCAGATTCATTTTGATAGTGCATGGGTAGGTCAGCCACACTTTGGTAATATCATTGAAAATAGCGTGATGTTAGCAGCATTGCAAGAAAATTTATCTCGTTATCCAACATTGACATGTTATACCGATCTGGCATTAACAGAATTAATATTACCTGCTGATGGTGCAATCTTAAAAACAAATAATGATACTATTTTCACCAAAATATTAGTTGGTGCTGATGGCGCCAATTCATGGGTTAGAGAACAAGCTGGTTTTGCTTTAGAACAGCAAAGTTATGATCAAATTGCTATTGTTGCGACTATACAAACAGAATTAGCGCATCAAGAAACAGCATTGCAACGTTTTATGCCAACGGGACCCTTAGCTTTTTTACCATTAAATCATGCACATGACAGCTCCATTGTTTGGTCGTGTTCGCCAGACATGGCAGCTCAAATTATGGCTTATGATGATGAACAATTTTGCCAGCATTTAGCTGAAGCGATTGAGTTTAAGCTAGGTAAAATTACTCATTGTAGTCCGCGTCAAAGTTTTCCTTTAGTCATGCGCCATGCTAAACATTATGTTATGCCACATGTTGCCTTAGTGGGAGATGCAGCACACACCATTCATCCATTAGCAGGTCAAGGAATGAATATGGGTTTGCTTGACGCCGCTGAATTAGTAGATGTTATCGATAAAATGTATCAACTAAAACGACCATTAGGGTATTTGCCACTATTACGTCAATATGAGCGTGAACGTCGAACAGCAAATCTATTGATGATTAGAATGATGGATGGCTTTAAGCGGTTATTTAGTAATACGCAGCCGATATTAACGTCGGCACGAAATCAAGGAATGAATATAACAAATAAATTACCCTGGTTAAAAACCATGTTGATGCAACATGCGATGGGTAATCAACTTGAATTGCCGTCATTGGCACAGGAGTCATGATGGAATCCCAAACCACATTATTATTAGTTGATGATGATAGCGAAATTTGCGAATTATTGTCAGATTTATTACGCAAGTATGGTTATATGGTGTTGACGGCCAGTGATGGAAAACAAATGTTTCATTTACTCGCTGAACACACCATCGATTTAATCGTATTGGATATTATGCTACCTGGTGAAGATGGATTTACACTTTGCCGAAAATTACGTAGTCAATCATCATTACCGATTATTATGTTGACTGCTAATAGTGAAGATACAGATAGAATTATTGGTCTTGAAATGGGTGCAGATGATTATATGGCAAAACCATTTAATCCACGAGAATTAGTCGCGCGTATTAAGGCAGTATTGCGTCGTAGCCAAGATAATAATATCCAAGCAATAAAGAATAATGGTGAAACAGAAGTATATGAATTTGCTGGTTGGCAAATGGAAACTGCCTCACGACGATTATTATCACCAGAGAAAATTGAAATTATATTAAGCGCGGGCGAATATGCTTTATTAAATATTTTTATCACCAGACCACGCAGAGTCTTAAGTCGCGATCAATTATTAGAATTATTACATAATCGTACTTATGGGCCCTTTGATCGAAGCATTGATATTCAAGTCAGTCGGTTGCGACAAAAATTAGATGATGATCCGAAGAAACCACAAATTATTAAAACTGTTCGTGGGGGTGGATATTTGTTTGCCCCACAAGTGGAAAGGCTAAGTACTGTCGAGCAGAATTAATATTATGAGTGAAAAACGCGTTTATCTTCCGCGCTGGGCTTTTGGTAAGATCTTGTTATTAATTCTTGCGTTTGTTATCTTGGCACAATTAGCATTATTTGCATTTTATTCGCAAAAAAATACAAGTGCTCAATTTAAAGTTAATCGTGATGTAATTGCTCGGCAAGTTATTAACTTAATTCAAACGGTAGAGAATACGCCTCTCGATCAACAAAATAGTTTAGTGTCAGAGCTCAATATCCCTAATTTTTCTGTTTCAATTAGCCAGCAACCAAAATGGGCGCCGCAATTCAAGAATAAAAGTCTATGGCATATTTTATGGAGAATTAGTGAGCAAGCGCCAGATATTCAATTATCATTTTATTTAGATAATAATCGTTGGTTAAATATCCTAGCAAAAGTTGAACCACAGTCACCACTTATTGCATTATTTTTATTAGCAATGGAAGTGACATTAACGATGGCGATTTTAGTTTCATTATGGAGTATTAATCGCTATACCACTCCATTGAAAAATTTTACTGAAGCAGCAGAACGTTTGGGCGTGGATTTACGCACTGATCCATTGCCAATTGATGGCCCTGCGGCAATTCGCGCGATGGCCCATGCGATGAATAAAATGCAGCAAAGAATTATGGATTTGCTAGCTGCCAGAACACAAATGTTAGCTGCAATTTCACATGATTTACGCACACCGATTACTCGATTAAAATTGCGTGCTCAATATATTGAAAATGACAAATTACAAGAGAAATTTATTGGCGATCTGGATCAAATGGAAGCGATGTTAGCAGAAACATTAGCCTTTGCTCGCGAAGAAGGACGCAAAGAGCAGCGCGTATTATTAGATTTAGCATCATTACTCGATTCAGTTTGTCAAGACTTTGCTAGTGTTGGTCATGCGGTTGAATATTCCGGAACCTTTGAACGTTGTACTTATCAAGGCGGCGCTGTTGGTTTAAAGCGAGTATTTAACAATATTATTGAAAATGCTATTAAATATGCAGGCAATGCCCGAGTGAGTTTACAAATTGATAAAGATGAATATTTGATTTTTGTTGAAGATGATGGGCCCGGTATTCCTCATGAGCAACTAGCCCATGTGTTTTTACCGTTTTATCGTGGTGATAATTCTCGCTCGCGCCAAACTGGTGGCACCGGCTTAGGTTTAGCCGTAGCAAAAGATATTATTCGCGCACATGGCGGCAGTATTGAATTAAAACTTAGAGAACAAGGTGGTTTATCGGTAGTAATTAAGTTACCCAGCTCGACTCTTTATACGATCCGTTTATGAGAATATAAAAAGGTAAAAATATGGGTTTTAATGGGCCAATACAAAGAGGTGACAGGAAGCATGAGCCCGCAATGCAATTTTTATAATCATTTGTATAACTATTAAGGAGAATAAGTGTTATCTTTTTCCGTTTGATTATTAGTTTTCAACTGCTTAAATGAAGATCTAAATTGTCCATGTGCGACGGCCTTAGAACTGATATCTTCAGGTAATGAATTTGCAAGTTTGTTTTTAAGTAGTGTCTTAATGCTATTAGCTATAAGACTTATATTTGCATCAAAATTTTTATAAAATTTTGTATATTCATCTAAAGGAAAACGAGATATTGCTGTTTGAAAAGATTTTAATGCCATAATATCAGCCGTATTGTTGGTAGGCCACTTTTCAATAAAAAGTATTAATATCTGCCAATTTGTGTGAATAACATGTAATCGGGTATCATAAGATGCTTGACGATCGTCAGAAAAGGCTATTAAAGAGGATGTTATGTTAAAATTAGCATTTGCTGCCTGTTTATTTCTAGCGTGCTTCTCTTTGGTATGATCATTATATATTGTTATAATCAAGCCTAATAAGTGGTTAAGAACATTTTGCGAATTGTCATTCACCGAAACGATTTTTTCTGTAATATTTACTCCACTATTAATAGCGGTTGCTAGATATTGAACTTTGCTTGTTGAGCCATTAGTATCTTTTGCTTGAAGAGATAATGCAGTACTAAATAAGTGCTCTGATAAACGAGCGATATTTTTCTGGATAAGATCACGAAAATATTTTCCTAATAATTTCCCATTAAGTTTCTGTAAATAAGTAAGTGCCTCATTACATGATTTAAGACTGCTTTGATAGTTATTTATTTTTTCATTGATATAGTTTTGTAATTCTAATTGGTTCCTCTCAAATAAATTCTTATAATAAGAATTATCATTAGATTCAGCAGTGTTTTCTAGTGTTTGATAAAGCTCTTTTATAAAAGATCCTCTAGAGGTATGAACGGATCCTTTAGGAGTGATGGTAATATTGTTTGACTCTCTAAATTGGTAATTACGTTCAATTTCTTCAGGTGATTCTATTTTAGAATTAGATGCCATAGTAGAGGTGGCTGGACAATTACTGAGATCTATCTCCACTGGCGTAGTAATTTTGTCAGCCTCTGGTTCCTTACTAAGATCACATACGACAACGTCGTCATCAGTTTTTATTTCCATATCAATAGGTTTTGAGTAAAAAACTCCTAGTTGTTGCCCACAAAATGTTTGAACATCTGACCAAGTTTTCGTTGTATTTCGCAAAAAAGCATTATCAAGTCCAGGATTTCGTGGTTTGTTAAATAGTTTAGCTAATGCTGAGTTTTCCATTTTCTCAATATAAACTTTTCTTGCATCATAACTAGGAAGATTAGAACAAATTCTTTTAAAAATATCAGCGAGAATTTTTTTATTATCTTTTGTTGAACATTGTTCAATCTCTTTAGTCGTTAATGCACGGGCAAGATTTTTACGGCATAGTAAACGGTTAAATATATGAAGATAAGTAATGGTTGTTGTACCATCATACCAATTGCTATTGCTCGTGCTAGTTGTGAATGCTGAGAGCAAGCGTTGGTTATAATTTACAGCGTGAATAAAATTATCTTGTTTGTTTTGTTGTATTAGGAAAGCCTCAATGGATTCATAAGAGGTACCATCAGCAAGGATAACTGGACGTTTTTTAAGAGCGAAATCAACTTCTGAAGCCTGCAATAATAGATTAACCGTCGCAAGATTTGCAGTAGATAAAGCAGTTGCCAGGGCATAAGCGGTAACTGGTGTTCCTCGATAGATTAAATGTTCCACCAGTACGTTAATGATTGGCTGGTCGGGCGACTGATGGTAACGTACAGCTTCATGCAATACTGCTATTAAAGGATGTTGCTCTTCGTGATCTGGGCCATTTTGCGCTAAGGTTAATGCCAGTGACCATTGATTTATTGAAGTATGACTTTCGGTCCATTCTGCGGGACTTTTTTCTGCAACCATAGTTAAGGCGTCATGGAAGCCATATTTCCCTTCGGGATCAGAGTAGGTATTGGCTAAAAACGCGAGCATGTTCCAGCGTTGTTTTTTAGCAACAAACGAAGCTATGGTTTGCCCCTCTTTTTGTAGAGCCAAATTGAAAGAAGAATTATTAATAGTGGCTATAAAGAGATTCAGATTGTCTGTATTAATAGCTCTTATAGCAGTATCATAGAGGGTTTCTTGTAACTGTGAATTAACATTGTTAGATGATTTAGAGTGGGAACGAAACATGATAGGTTACCTCTTATTATTATTATCTACCATCCTCGATTATCTACAAAAAGTAATGCTTTAAGAAGCAGTATAATAATATTGGTAAAGTATGTAAATAAAATATGGCTAAGATAGCCATATTAAATTTTACATCATGCCCATTTCTTGGTAGAATCTCTCCCCCTTAAAAATTAACCGGATGATTGCATGAATCCAACGCAACGGTCTTTGTTTGAACGGGCGGTGCAAGTCCGTGATTGCGCTTATGCGCCTTATTCAAAATTTCATGTTGGCGTTAGTTTAATAACGTCAAAAGGCCATATTTTTAGTGGCTGTAACGTCGAAAATGCTTCTTATGGTTTATCAATGTGTGCTGAGATGAGTGCGATTGCACAAATGATTGCAGCAGGTGAAAAACAGATCAGTGGGCTATTAGTCATTGGTGGTGGGACAGCTATTTGCACACCTTGTGGCCGATGCCGACAAATGATTCGCGAATTTGCTGAGCAAAACACACCGATATACCTTTGTAGTATTGATGGTCAGTGTGAAACTAAAACGCTAGGTGAGTTATTGCCGTTTTCATTCGGTCCAGAATGTTTGGTGTGATCCAATCTCTCTAATTGCTAATAAAAGAATAATAATTAAATTAATTTGCGAATTATCATTGATTTAAAAGTGTATAGCAAGCAATTATCTATAATCGCGTTTCATCTCCGTGACGAGTCCGGTATAATATCGCCAACTTAATATTCACATTGCAATCAAGGATTATCGTCATGACTGTTTCTTTTCCTCATCAAGCAGCCGCAGTTATTGCTACACGTAAACCCAATTTTACCCCGCGTATTGGCCTAGTATTGGGCTCAGGGCTTGGTGGTTTGGCGGATCACTTAGCCGATGCAACGACTATTCCATATCAAGAGTTACCAGGTTTTCCAGAAAGCACCGTTGCGGGCCATGCCGGTCGTTTAGTGTTAGGCTATCTCGAAGGCGTGCCAGTTGCTTGTTTACAAGGACGTGCGCATTATTATGAAGGTGCGCAAAATGATAAAATTAAGAATATGATTCGTACGTTAAAAGTACTTGGTTGCGAAGTTTTATTTGGTACGAATGCATCAGGCTCACTGCGCGAAGATGTTGGGCCAGGTAATATCATGGCAATTAATGATCATATCAATATGCAAGGTAATAATCCTTTAATTGGCCATAATGATAAAGAATTTGGTGAACGTTTTATCCCTATGGATGATGCGTATGACCCTCAATTGCGCCAGATATTACAAGAAGTTGCAAAAGAGTGCGGATTTAATTTACCTGAAGGTGTTTATATTTCCGTATTGGGTCCAATGTTTGAAACCCCTGCTGAAATTCGTGCATTTCGCATATTAGGTGCAGATGCTGTTGGTATGTCAACGGTATCTGAAGTGATTGTTGCACGACATTGTGGATTGAAAGTGGTCGTTGTTGCTGCAATTAGTAATTTTGCTTCTGGTATGAGTGATGAACAAATCACGCACGAAGGAACATTACATTATGCAGGTCAAGCAGCAAATCGGATGACTACGTTAATTAAAGGATTTGTGAGAAAATTCAATGATCGATAAAACGAAATTAATTTCATTAATTGATTTAACCAGTCTGAATGATCAAGATACGAATGATATCATTGAGGCTTTATGTAAAAAAGCGATAACACCATTTGGTAACGTTGCTGCTGTTTGTTTATTTCCACGTTTTATTAAGTTATCAAAAGCTTTAATGCAAGGTGAGCATATTCCTGTGGCAACAGTAGCGAATTTTCCAACGGGTCGTGCTGAGTTAAAAGCAGTCTTGACGGAAGTAGAGTTAGCGTTGGTTGATGGTGCTGATGAAATTGATGTGGTTATTCCTTATCATGATTATTTAACTGGGAATAAACAAAGTACGACATTATTAGTAAAATCATGTAAACAATTGTGTCGCGATAAAACACTGAAAGTCATTTTAGAAACCGGTGAGTTAGCAGATAACAAGATTATTTATGATGTAAGTTGCCGCGTATTGGAAGTGGGTGCTGATTTTATTAAAACTTCTACCGGTAAAGTTGCTGTTGGTGCGACAGTAGATGCGGCAACACAAATGTTAAATGCAATTAAAGAAATTAATCCCAATGCTGGTTTTAAAGCATCAGGTGGTGTAAGAACACCTGAGCAAGCGCAAAGTTACTTAGATTTAGCATGTGAAATCATGGGTGAGAGTTGGTGTACAGCAACGCACTTACGTATTGGTGCGAGTAGTTTATTGGATGCATTGTTAAGTATATAAAAGAAGGACACAAATGACTGATACATTGACCCCACAACCAGAGGCGCCACAAATAGAGTTGCCACCTGGAACACCGAGCAATCATAAACGGAATACCATGATTTGGATTGCTATCGCCATTGCCTTGTGTATGGGTGTGTATGGTTATTTTCTTTATCAAAAATATTGGCCATACACCGATGATGCTTATGTTAATGCACACTATATCTATGAAGCCGCTCAAGTGAGTGGTCCTGTTTCAGAAGTATTTGTTCATAACAATGAATTTGTGCGGAAAAATCAATTATTATTTGAAATTGACCCACAACCATTTCAAGCCGTGGTTGATCAACAAGCAGCTAATTTGAAATTAGCGATTCAACAAATGGAAGCGGATATAGCCGGTGTTAATGTGGCCGTCGCCAATGTTAATGCAGCCAAAGCAGAATTAACCGTGAATCAAAAAAACTATGATCGCACGATTGCATTAGTGCAAAAAGGGCAGTCATCGGTTGCTAGTGGTGATGATGCATTAGGGCAACTACAAAGTTCGCAAGCCCAATTAATCGCAACACAAAATCAATTAATTCAAGCGCAAAAAACATTAGGTGATGTTGGTAATCGTAATGCACAAATTAAAATGGCTCGTGCCGAGCTTAAATCAGCTAGATTAAATTTAAGTTTTACTCGTATCTATGCGCCAGCAGATGGCTATATTACTAACTTTGATAATGTGCGTGTTGGTACCATGATTACCGCGCAGCAAACAGTATTCCAATTAGTAGAAAGTCAAAAGTGGTGGGTATACGCTAACTATAAAGAAACACAGATGGCACGGATGAAACCAGGGCAACCAGTAACGATCAGTATTGATATGTATCCTGGCGTACATTTTAAAGGATATATTGATAGTATTAGTCGTGGTAGTGGTTCTATTTTTTCATTATTACCACCAGAAAATGCAACCGGCAATTGGGTGAAAGTAACACAACGATTCCCTGTAAAAATCATTATTACTGATATTGATCCTAAATATCCTTTGCGAGCAGGATCAAGTAGTGAAGTAACAGTAAATACGTTTAAGACCTATAAAAAATAAATTCAGAGGGGCGTATTGCATACGTCCCTACAAATAGATCTCCACGTCATCTTTCGGAGTTTCGAGATTATGACCCATACCTATATCACTGATCCATTCGAGCGCTGGATGATCACTATTTCAGTGATGCTAGTGGCCGTGGTTGAAGTGATTGATATGACGATTGTTAATGTCGCATTACCTAATATGATGGGGGCATTAGGTGCCAATACTGATCAAATCACCTGGATTTTAACTTCTTATATTGTTTCTTCAGCAATTTGTATGCCATTAACAGGGTTTCTCGTTACAAGACTTGGTCGACGACGATTACTATTAATAAATATTGTCGGTTTTTTAATTAGTTCCATGTTATGCGGTATGGCAGTGACATTACCGCAAATGGTATTTTTCCGCACTTTGCAAGGTATTTTCGGTGCGACATTGGTGCCTATGTCGCAATATATTTTACGCGATACTTTTCCGCCTCATGAACAAGGTAAGGCGATGGCAATATGGGGTATCGGTATTATGGCGGGGCCAGTATTGGGTCCAACTATTGGTGGCTATATTACTGAAAGTATAAATTGGCGTTGGATATTTTATGTGAATGTGCCGGTTTGTATTATGGCATTTTTTATGACGTTAAAATTTATTACGGAAACACCACGCAGCAAACCATTCATTGATTGGATGGGGTTATTTTTAATGGCAGTTGGAATTGGTGCCTTTCAAATTTTCCTTGATGAAGGTAATCAGTATAACTGGTTTGATTCGAACGGTATTTTGATTTTGTTTATCATTAGTGCTTATACGCTCAGTTATTTTATAGTACGAGGTTGGCATTATCCTCGTAATATTATTAATTTACATTTATTTAAAGATCGCAATTTTACTATGGCAACAATTTTGCTGACGTTTTATTGCATGATCGTCTTTGGTTTATTAACGCTGCAACCCATCATGATGCAAAATTTCTTAAATTACCCAGTGCTAACAACTGGTTTAATTATGGCTCCGCGAGGATTTGCTAGTGCATTTTCAATGATGATCGTGGCAAAGCTAATGGGCAAAGTTGATTTACGTGGTTTGATTATTGTGGGATTACTTTTATCAGCGGCAGGGACGTATGTAATGACACAATCCAGCTTGTATATCAGCGAGCCATATTTAATTTGGAGCGGTGTTATACAAGGACTGGGTATGGGATTAATTTTCGTACCCTTATCTGCGCTAGCATTAAGTACGATCAATCAGCAACATACGGCGGAAGGATCGGGTATGTTCAGTTTTGGTCGTAGTATGGGTAGTTCGATTGGTATTTCAATTTTAAGTACGATTGTTACGCAAGAGACGCAAATTAACTGGAATGTATTGGGAGGACATATTTATCTTGGCAATCCAGCATTTTATCAATGGTTAAATAGCGCTAATTTAACGATGAATAATCCCAATACGCCACCAGTTTTAGGGTATATGTTGAATAACCAGGCCAGTATGATTGCATTCGTTGATTCATATTGGATAACGTTTTGGGGCTTTTTATTCATGATTCCATTGGTTATGTTGTTGCAACCACCAAAACTGAAAGCCTTCGATGCTGCGGCGCTGGGGCATTAATACAGGGCACCTCATTGTGCGAAAAATTTCAAAGCAAGATGCTGCCTGGTTTTCAGAGACATTAATAATATACCCATAGACCAAAGTGGTTTTTTTATATAAGATACCGGTTTGTGCCAATTTGAATGGTTTATCAAGATTTGTACTGGATGCGTGGTTGGACATATATTTGCCAACAAAAATTAATAAGGAAATAAATTCATGAAGGCAGTTAATAGAATTTCAATAATGTCTTTCGTTTTAGCGACGTTATATGTCTCTTCAGGGTTTGCCGCGGCGCAAGAATTGATATTTAGTTCGCAACCAATTGCGCAGACAATGACCACCGACAGTAGTCAGGTGTTAATGTATACAATTTACAATAGCGGTAATCAACCAGTTAAATTAAATAATATTGACGTTGGGCCCCACGATAATCCTAAATATTGGGCGGCGACTAATGATTGTTCCGGTTTGGTTGCGCCCGATCAAAGTTGCCATATCAGGTTAACAATACATGCCCCAGCTAATTCCGGTTTCATGAATACTGCATTAATTATCAATTATGGCGAATCCAATACTGAGTTGCGTTCTCGTCCAATTCAATTCGATGTGCTTGCTGTGCCGGTAGCGATGTCGACAACACCAACCAATAAAATAAATAAAACAACAGCCGCTTCAAAATCTGCCACTACTAAAACCAAAACGGTGACGACAGCCTCACAACCAACTATGAAATCAAGCAATAAAACTGCAGTGCAGTCAACAACAGCGACATCACAAACGACACCTGGTGTGATCGTTGTTTCATCTCAGTCTAATGCAATGATTCCATTAAAAGATGCGCAAGCTGCTTATAACACATCTGGCGCGCAAATTAATGTTTATGCTGGTTGGAGTAATATTAACGCCAGTAAATCAAACATTGTATTCAACCAATATGAAACTGATTCACTAGTAGGAAGCGATCATAGTACGACATTTATTCCAGGTGTTGGGGTGTCATACGATTTTGTATTGAATCCTAATGGTGGAATCATTCATGGGGTTGGACTGGGCGTAGACTTCTTTAATGATAATTTTGAGCGTACCGGCCAAGTTTATCAATATCAATTACCTCAGTTTAATAATTATCGTTATAAAGCTGATATGAATAGTGCACGTTTATTACTAAATGGCGAAGTTGATTTACATCCATTGTGGCATGGCTTAACCTTCTTTGCTGAAGGTGGTGTTGGTGGTGCGTATAATCGTATTCAATATTCTGAAACGGCTGAGCCAGGTATTAGTGGTGGTGAATTAGATATGCCAAGCAACTTAAGACTGAATTTTGCCTATGATGTCGGTGGTGGCGTAAAATTACCAATTGGTTCTAATTTGGAACTATCTTTCCGTTATCTTTATACCGATCCGGGCGATGCCGAAACAGGTACAGTATCCAATAATAATATTACCTTACAAAAACCAATTAAATTTGATATGCAATCAAATTCTTGGTTGTTTGGTTTGAGTTATTTGATCAGGTAACCAAAGTACAAAAAATTAAGCGTCAAATAAAATAATCGCAGACTCAATAAAATTCATTGACTGCGATTACCCCATATATTAGACTGCGCCTTTCGGAAAGCATTTTAGGGATTGATTATGCGCATATTAAAGCAATTTTTGCTATTCACACTTCTTTCTTGTTTGGCTGTCTCGTCAGCTTATGCTAGCCAACCAACATTAAGCTTCACGTCTATCCCTACGGCACAAGATCTTCCAGTCGATGGGACGCAAACATTAACTTATACGGTGCATAATAATGTACCAACTGCCCCACAACAAATTATTCCAGAAGTGCTACCCAATACCGGTAGTACTGAGGTTATAAATCAAGTAAGCGATAGCTGTAATGGTTTAGTACCTGCTGGTGGTGATTGTAATGTAATAGTTAAAATTAATGCCGGTACTGCTACAGGTACGGTCAATGAAACATTGAATGTATTAAATAACGCCCGTCAAGCAGATTTAACTGCACAAATTACTTTTAGTGTTACTGGCTCAGCACCCGCAGCAACTTTAGTTTTTACTAGCCAACCTACCACTCCACAGACCATAGATTCTGGCAATGCCACTACGCTGACATATCAAATCCAAAATACATCGTCGATTGCCGCTGTCTATCAAGCAAGTGCAAGTCCAAGTGATACGAATTATATGACAACGACGATTACTAGCGATCCTTGTGCTGGTAGCATAGGGGCAGGTCAAGTCTGTACCATTAGTGTGCAAGCAATTGCACATACGGTAACCGTATCAGAATTTGATTCAGTCAGCATGACGATTAATTATGGAACGACACATCCATTCACTTCAGTATTAAATGCAACACCGGTTGAATTTACCATTAATGTCGTCGCAGCTGATTTAAGCTTTGTGCCACCTAATCCATTAGTACCGAACCTCACCCCAGGTGAAACGGGTACGCCGTTAGTATATACGCTTTCAAATTCTTCTGGTGCACCGATTGCAATTACGCCAGTTGTTACTCCATCACAATATGATAGCGTTGTAGCATTAACTAACTCTTGTGGTGGCAGTGTCCCGCCAGGTGTAGGCACTTGTACGGTATCGGTTACGTTGAAAGCAAATAGTGATATCTCAGTCACAACGCCAGTTTTCCAGGCGCTGGATATTCAATATCAAGGTACTAAACACTTGATTGCACCGCTTCAATTTGCGATTACCGTTTCCAGCTCTACGGCATTAGTTTTTGTTCCGGCACAACCGGCACCAAAGACAACATCCATCCCTGTCAACACACAGTCCTCGACCCCAACGTTTACTTACACGATACAAAATACTAGTACTGCTGCAATCGCATTCCAAGCGGTCACCCCCAATGCAGTAACAGCCAATGATGCGGTGACATTCACCAACAGTTGTGGTGGAGTAGTACCAGCTAATAATGGAACCTGCGATATTAATGTTTATGTTGTAACCAACAGTACACCAACAACAGTGGGTAACCCCGTTGTCCA
The DNA here is from genome assembly GCA_020051015.1 of Gammaproteobacteria bacterium. GTDB lineage: Bacteria > Pseudomonadota > Gammaproteobacteria > UBA1113 > UBA1113 > JABEVJ01. The sequence goes on along the minus strand of JAGVJQ010000026.1, from coordinate 21,712 downwards.
TGCGTTGAATGTGAATTTTGGCCCTAATTACAGTTATCGAATTGCGTTTATTCCTACTTTTTCAGTAAATGTTACGGCAGGAACAGGCCTGATCTTCTCGCAAGTTTCAGCGCCGAATAGTCAAATTATTGACGGAACCGCACAACAATTATTGTTTAAAGTGCAAAATACTAATGTCATGCCAGCGCAGTTAACCGGTATTAGCATTGCTAATAATGCAAGTAATACGGGGGTGAGTACCACCAGCATTACTTATGCACCGATTCCAGGTACTGATACCCCTTGTTATAATGGATCAAGTTTTGCGTCATTAACTAATGGACAAAGTTGTGATTTCAATGTCAATATTTCTGCACCAGCAGCAACCTCAACTGCCGGCAATGTTATTCAATACTTGAATGTGGCTTCAACCTCCAGTGTATCGCCGACTATCACCCAACAGCTTACTTATAGCGTGTTGACGTCTGCTTTAAGTTTTGTGGCTGAACCCGCGCCGCAAGATATGGCGGTTGGCGAAACACAAACACTGATTTATGGTATCCATAATTCAGATGCCACCCAAGCTATTGCATTTAACCAAGCGGGTGTTGCGTTTGGTACATTCCCTGATAGTACTCCTGCGGGAGCTGGGCTGATTAGTACAGTATTTACTAATACTTGTAATGGCATTGTTCCACCAAATGGGAATTGTTCTATCAGTGCAGCCATTACAGCAAATGCGGTAGGCTCTGTTCGCAATTTAGCATTAATTATTCCTAATGCCGGCGGTAGTACATTACTAGAATCAACCTTTCCTGTTACCTTTCAAATTACGAACCAGGCAGTTTCTTCTCGTACCTTGACCTTTACCAATAGTTGTCCTGGTACCACCATCTGGATTGGTCTCAATGGCGGGGCTTCAAATAATGCGGCTTCATCTAGCGCGCCACCCAATCCCCATATTGCACCAGGAACCTCTTCGATTTGTAATACTAATGCGGATTGTCCTAATGGTGCGACCTGTGTGACAACTAACGTCCAGACAAATTCTAAATTATGTTTCTGGAATAGTATGACACCGGTTGGTGGCTATGCGTTGGCATCGGGCGCATCGACCACGGTAACTATTCCTGAATATAACCAGGTAGTCGCTAACGACAAAAATACCGTTTGGAGTGGTAACGTCAGTGCACGTACTGGCTGCTCGACGGGTGGTTTATGTCAAACTGCTGATTGCACCAGTGCATCAACGACAGTTACAGCAGGGGTTAATGTTCCCAATAGTACTGGGGCTTGTTTCCCAGGAACTGGTTTTACGCCACCCAATGCATTGGCTGAGTTCACATTGAGTCGTGCTAGCTCAGACTTTTATGATATTTCCATCATCAATGGTGCCAATATACCCATTAGTATGGTTCCCAATAATTTGACCGCGTATCAAACTACCCAGCACGGCAATAATGGGTATATCTGTGGTGGTGGCGGTATCACGGCGGCAACCCCAAATGGTGCTAGTGCGGCGACATGGTCTTTTACAGCCCCAGCTTCGCCTACTGGTGTGTCGCCTAATCAGTATACTTTTGTATTGTATGATGCTAACCAGCCTAATGGTTGTACTACCAACGCTGCTTGTAACATGGTTTCTCCGGGTACGGTTTGTGGTTTAACCTTTAACCCAAGTACTAATGGCTTCCGCTCACAATGTGGGGTATTTGCGGGGTATTGGACCGGCGATCAAATTTGCGGTACTAGCAATGGTAGTGGTGCAAGCCCTAACTTTAATTGTACTAGTGCTGCCGGGATGTCTAGTTTCCCTTCAGCAACCGTAACGGATTTATACAAGTGTGATGTGGGTATTCCCTCTTGTTACAACAACCCTCAAGGTACTAATCAATGTTGTGGTTGTGTTAATTGGGATGGCGTGACAGGCGTTGGTGTTCCAGCGGCTCCGCTGGTAGAAGCATGTCCTGCAACCACACCTAGCAGCCCGACCCAATGGAATAATTTGTTACAATTTAATGGTAATGGCGCGCCTAATGTTTTAGCTTGGTTAAAAACGGCAGTTCCTTCTGCATATACTTATCCATACGATGACCCAAGCAGTACCTTTACCTGTCCTGACTGTGCTGGGGGACCTGGCCAAGCAAAAGGCTCAGGTGGTTGCTCTGTGCCAGCAAGTGAATTTAATACGTCAAATTACACGATTACTTTCTGTCCTGGTGGTGCCTTAATACCAACACCTCCATAGGATGGGTTATCTTTCCCTCCCTCTTTACCGGGGGAGGGAATCCATGCATCGATAAACCACCGATCCAAGGTTTCTCGCGTTAACAAACGTGTTTCACTTTCCTTGATTATCAAGGTTCCATGATTTTTGATTCTCAAAACACATTCACACCGGGCTACGTTTACTGATCTAACGTAGGGGCGTATTGCATACGCCCATCTTTCCAAATCACCGATCTGGCTGAATATTGGTACAGTGATGTTTGAAATATTGTACAAAGCAAATAATTTTTGATATTTGATAAATGGACGTATGCAATACGCCCCTACGATAGATCAATATTGATTGATGAGTTTAACCGAGAGCTCTCATTAAAAGCATGCACGATTTATTACAACCTTCGCCCCATCATTACGTACTGAAATTAAATCATGTTGATATACAGACATAATGAGGGGCATGACATCTACGCTTTTTCTTTCAACTTCGCTAACGCATCAGCAAAAGCATTACCCATGATTGATTCAGCTTCAGTTTTTGCTGGTTTTTGTGGCGCGGGTGCAGGTTTATTTTGTCCTGCATTTCTGCCTGCCGATTGATGGCGTGGACGATCAGTTGCATTATCTCTAGCAGCTGGTTTGTTATTAGCAATTTTTACTTGCGGTGTATCTTCCAATTTCATCGATAAAGAAATACGTTTTCTTGCTTGATCAACTTCCATCACTTTGACTTTAACAATGACTCCCGCTTTTACAACACTGCGTGGATCTTGCACGAATTTATGCGCTAATTCAGAAATATGAACTAAACCATCTTGATGCACACCGATATCAACAAAGGCACCGAAGTTGGTAACATTGGTTACTACACCTTCTAAAATCATACCTGGTTTTAAATCGGCAAGTGTTTCTACACCTTCTTTGAAGGTTGCTGTTTTAAATTCCGGACGTGGATCACGGCCTGGTTTATCTAACTCGGCAATAATGTCAGTAATGGTTGGAATACCAAATACGTCATCGACATAATCAGCTGCTTTTAAGCTCTTCAAGAACGTTGTATCACCAATGATAGCTTTAATATCACGACTTGCTTTTGCAATAATGCGTTCAACTACTGGATATGCTTCTGGGTGAACAGATGAGGCATCAAGTGGATTTTCACCATTATTAATGCGTAAAAAGCCAGCCGCTTGTTCAAACGTTTTATCGCCAAGACGAGCGACTTTCTTTAATTGATGACGATTTTTAAAGGCGCCATTGGCATTACGAAACTCAACAATATTACGGGCAATAGTTTCATTCAAGCCAGAAACGCGTGCTAATAATGGAACCGATGCAGTATTTAAATCTACCCCAACAGCATTCACGCAATCTTCAACAATATTATTTAAATTACGTGCTAATTCAGTTTGATTAACATCATGTTGATATTGACCAACGCCAATTGATTTTGGCTCAATTTTTACTAATTCAGCTAATGGATCTTGCAAACGACGAGCAATTGAAACGGCGCCACGGAATGAAACATCAACATCAGGAAATTCATTGGCTGCTAATTCTGAAGCTGAATAAACTGATGCGCCAGCTTCTGATACGACAATTTTTGTCATCTTCAATTCAGGATTATTTTTAATTAACTCCATGGCTAATTGATCTGTTTCACGTGAAGCGGTGCCATTACCGATACTGATTAAATCAACATTATGTTTTTTACATAAAGCAGCTAATGTCTTTAATGAAGCATCCCATTGTTTTTGTGGGACATGTGGGTAAATCGCGGTATATTCGAGTAGTTTTCCTGTATTATCAACCACCGCTACTTTAACGCCAGTACGTAAGCCAGGGTCTAATCCCATCGTAGCGCGCATACCAGCAGGAGCTGCAAGTAATAAATCTTTTAAGTTTAAACCAAATACACGAATCGCTTCGGCTTCCGCTGTTTCACGAATATTATTGATTAATTCGAGCTCTAATTGGGGTTGTAATTTTACTTTCCATGTCCAACGAATCGTATCTTGCAGCCAGTTATCGGCAGGATGTGTGTCACGAGCAATAGCATTAATTTTAGTTTGACTAGCAATCAGCATTTCACATGCATTAAATATACGTTCAGCGGGTTGTTCAATTTCAACAGCGATATTTAAAATACCTTCACGTCGGCCGCGTAAAATAGCTAATACACGGTGCGAAGGAATTTTATTGATTGATTCACTAAATTCATAATAATCACTAAATTTCTGTCCTTCGGTTTCTTTACCGCTGACAACTTTACTCGTGATAACCGCTTTTTCCCAGAGATAATCACGTAATTTAGCGAGTAATTCGGCATCTTCAGCAAAACGCTCCATCAAGATTTGGCGCGCACCATCAAGTGCGGCTTTACCATCTGCCACACCTTTGTCGGCATTAATATAGTCATTTGCAATTTGTTCTGGATTAAGTGTTGCATCTTCCCATAATGCTAATGCTAATGGTTCAAGCCCAGCTTCCTTAGCGATTTGAGCTTTGGTACGGCGTTTGGGTTTATAGGGCAAATATAAATCTTCTAAACGAGTTTTATTATCCGCTTCGTTAATTGCTTGTTCTAATTCAGGCGTCAGTTTTTCTTGTTCACTAATGCTTTTAAGAATAGCGGCACGTCGTTCTTCTAGTTCACGTAAATATTTTAAACGTTCTTCTAGTGTACGTAATTGAGTGTCATCTAAGCCACCTGTGGCTTCTTTACGATATCGTGCAATGAAAGGTACAGTCGCACCTTCATCGAGTAACGCAACTGTTGCGGTAATTTGGTTATTCTTGGCACCAATTTCAATGGCAATTCGTTCAATAATATCCATTTTGTTTTCTCATATAAATTTATATTCGTCAATCAGGAAAAGGCTCTGGTATAATGGCCAAATTCGAACGGAGCTGTAGGGGCGTTGACAATTCTACTATGCTGGGCACAAAGCCCCGATTTTCTGTGTTCCGCTGCTCAAATACTACTATGTATGCTGCGCTGCGGTACTCGAAAATCAAGTCTTTCTGCCTCAGCCTAGCGAATTGTCAACAACCCTTATCTGATTTAACGAGGATGTAGATGATTAAAAAATCACCATATCTTATTTTATGCTTGGCTAGCGTATTGCTATTTGGCTGTACTGTCAAGCAGAATACCGAGCAGTTCATTGAGAAAACCTTTTCCACCAAAACAGAGCTGCCATTAACGGGACGCCAAACCTCTAGTGCGCAAGCTTTTCCCAGTTTTGATAGCATCGCAATCAATGGTCCTTATACGGTCGAGGTTGTTCAGAATACTAATCCCTATATTAATCCAAACGGTGTCGCTTCGGTGACCGTTGCTGGCGATTCGGCGTTGGTCGATTACACCCATGATTTTGTGAAAAATAATACGTTGACCTTATTTTTTGACCAGGGATATGAATATAATCCTGGTGTACGGGCAAAAGTGACCATTTATACGTCTACACCATTACATCGTGTTTATTACACCGGTACAGGCAGTATCGATATTCAAAATATCTATGTTGATCATTTTGCCGCGACGGTAAATGGGTCTGCGTATATGTTTTTAGCGGGTGCCGTAAATCGGCTAGATGCGACTGCAACTGGAACTTCACGTTTAAATGCTAAATGTGTGATAGCCAACTCTATTTTTGTTAATACCACCGGACTTGCGCAAGCCGAAGTACTTGGTGGCTCAGGTGTAAGCGGCCTTGCCGCGGGACAAAGTGATATTTATTACTACTCAAGACCCGATATGGTTGCGCCATATCAACGTCAATCTGGCTCAGTGATGTCAATGGATGGTATTATGCCAGCCAGTATATCGACCCCAACAGCGGCAGACCCTAATGCCGTGATAGTTCAAGATACGGATTATGGAATTAAATAATAAGGAGCAACCATTGTTTTCTACTGAACTTGCTAATGCAGCACCACGCAATCCAATGCTTATAAAATTAATGGTAATTATGTTAATTGTCTGTGCCGGTTTGGGTGGCATTTTATATGGTTATGATATTGGCGTCATTTCTGGCGCATTACTCTTTATTAAGCAAGCGATTCCATTAACTGACACCCAAATGGGCATCATTGTCGGGGCTGTTTTGGGTGGTAGTTTATTAGGGACGTTAGTCACAGGTTTTTTAGCCGATCATTATGGTCGTCGACGCATGATTATTGCAGCTAGCTTAATTTTTTTGGTGGTGTATTTATTATAATTAATGCACATATTTTTTATACCTTACTTATTGCTCGCCTGTTATTAGGTATTGCTGTTGGTATGACCTCTGTTGCGATTCCATTGTATATTTCTGAGATCGCACCGCCAGAAATTCGCGGCAAAGGCGTTACCGTCTTCCAACTATTTTTAACATTGGGTATTTTAGCGGCTTATATTATTGATTTAGTATTTGCTCATTCAGGGAATTGGCATGCTATGTTTCTGATTATCTTGATTCCCAATACCGTGTTATTTATTGGAATGTTGTTATTGCCAGAAAGTCCGCGTTGGTTATTAGCAAAAAATCAAATACAAAAAGCTTATCGAGTTTTATATCAAATTCGGCCAGTCAACCATATTAATGCTGAAGCTAATGAAATTATGCAAAGCTTGCATCAAGAAGAGGGTGGTTGGAAAGAGTTATTTTCACGTGCTTTAATGATGCCATTATTTATCAGTTTATCGATTGCGATTTGTAATCAATTAACTGGCATTAATGTCTTTTTGCAATATGCGCCATTAGTCTTGCAACAAGCAGGCTTTAGTTCACACATGATTACTTTATTTGGCACGATGGGCATCGGATTACTTAATTTTCTGACGACATTATTATCAATGAGCTTGATTGATCATTTTGGCCGTAAGCGATTATTAGCATTTGGCGCAGCAGGCATTGTAGTAGCTGAAATATTTCTATGTCTTATCAGTCGACTGCATTTAACGCCCATGATACAAGGATCATTGTCATTATTTGGGTTATTGATTTTTATTTTTTGTTTTGCCATTGGTCCTGGTGTCGTTGTTTGGTTAGCCATTTCAGAACTATATCCAACTAAGGTACGAGGCAAAGGTGTGGCGTTATGTTTGTTTATCAATTCATTGGTTGCAACATTGTTGTCGACATTGTTTTTAGATCTAGTACAGAAAATTACACTTAGTAATACCTATTTATTATTTGCTGGATTTACAATTTACTATTTTTTGGTGGCGAAATTTTTATTGCCAGAGACAAAACAACAAACGTTGGAAAGTATTCAAGGACAGTTTCGTAAACAAATCAGGGAAGTTGGTGTGGTGGCATAGAGACTGTTAATGCTTATATGTCGTTGGTTAGGAAATATTGAAAAATAATTAGAATTTGAGGTGAAACTATGTCTGGTAACAAATCAGAAGAAAGCAAAAATATAAAGAAAACGACAGATGATGTGAATCAACATCTATCATCACCATCAAGTGGTCGTCAAAAGTTGTCTGGTGTGCATCGAGATCGGCAAGAACAGCAAGAACCGCCACGACGTCGTAAGCGTTCAGTTAAAAATGTGCTGTCTACGTCTTCACCTAAACCACAAGGATTAACACGACAGTTGGGCGAGGTATATGAAGATTTATTAGATAAAAGCATTACTTCACTTAACTCAAATAATCAAAATACAGGTTCGCAACAAAAAAAAGAACAACCAGAAAAGTCACGAAATCGTAAACGGACAAGTGAGGGTGAGCGGCCTCACTTTCAACAGGCGTCAGTAGAAGTAACACGACAATTGGGTGAGGTATATCAATATTTATTAGATAAAAACATTACTTCACTTTCACAACAAAAAAAAGAGCAGCCAGAGGGTGACAATAATGATGCGCCAGAACAAACATTAAGTAGCACACCAACGGAAATCTTGTCGCCACCTAAAGAAGAACCCACCACATTTACTCGCGAAAATGTATGCACATCTTGGAAAAGAGAATCAGCGATTAGATTTGATAGTCGATTTGAATCAAAATCGACTAATTCAAAACAATCAGTACTTAATCCTGCACCTATTGTTCCAGGGCAAGAGATAAAAAGAGCAGTTACGATTGCGGGATCGAGGATGTCAAATCCAGCTAATTATTCGAATAGCACGTTTGGTACAAAACCAACTGAATCGAAGACTTCGACGTCAGAGAGTACAGAAAATGAAAATTCATTACTAACGATGCGCCCAAATCGAACAGGATCCTTGTGATAGAAATAAGTGATTGGGCACGATGGGCGTATTCAATACGCCCCTACGAAACAATCATTAATATCCGCCTTTCTTACCCGTACCTAAATAAGTAAATTCCCAGGTAACATCAAATGGCGCCCACCATTTCCCAACGCCAGTTTCTTTATCTGCATGGCGACAAAAACCCATGACATCAGGCGGCTCAATATGAAATGTTACTTTATATTTACCAGCGCCATCTAGCTTTACATTTTGTCCGTAATGAGGACCATCATTGGCAACCATGGGGACTAGTGAGCCAGTTTGCTCCCAATTAGTGCCTTCTTTACTTAAATGATAAGCAATCGTTAAATAGGGGATCCATTCGCCAAAGGAAAAACCATTCGGATTATTTTGCAGCGCATGTATATCAGTCTCCAAATGAATATCATATTGGGTATTATCTTGCACATTCTCCATGCATGCCATATCAACAGCCTGCAAATAAACGCCACCAATTTCCATACCATTTTTTTCCACCGCTTGACCAATGGTTGTTTCTGCAGCAAAAGCAGATGTTGTCATCAATGTCAGCATACCAGTTAATAACGCCAATCTTTTCTTCATTTTTTTCTCCGTAATAAAACTAACTCATCACTGTTAAATGAGTGCGATAATATTCCAACATGGAAAAATGCACACCAAATATTGCTGGCCACCAAGCTGCAGCAATCACTACACTACCTAATACCCCGGGGATTAACGCAATTAAACGACCTTTTTTGCTGACATTTTGTTTTTTAAGGATGTGATAGCCCAACAAAATACTCCACGCAATGGATGCAGCAAATAATGTAATTTTGGTATATTCAAGTGACGAGGTTGAAATTCCTGCTATTTTTAATTGTTGAAATAATTGATCACCTAACCCAATGATGATGGAAATCATTGCTATGGGTGCAAATTGATAACCCAACTCAACAAAACGTAATTTAAATGTTTTATCACCATTAAACTTACCCGCTAACCAACTAGATACGGCATTCATCGTTGCAAGCACAATCGTTGAAAACAGCATACAAAGCAACATAAAACCAATAATCATTATAAAATCTAGCCAGTTATATGTTTGATTTTGAGCGGGATGTACGCTCATCAACCATGATGGCCCAGCATTACCAATCCAATACCAACCGTGATTAATAAACCAGTTACCAACAAGTTGTCGCAATGTTTGATATTGCGGTAAAATCAACCATAAAAAGCCACCTAATGCTACACCAGTGCCTAAAAACATAAACCAAACTTCAGCAATATTAGCATTGTGTGTACGGATATCAGTAATTTCGCTGCCGGGTTTGCGAAATCGTACAAACAGTCCGCCTGGCGATGTTGGTTTCACACAACGAAAACATTGAATGCAGTGTCTCGATTCAGCTTTGTGATTAATATCGATCATGGTGGGGCAGGTGCCACGCTCAGCATAACGATCGCCGCCGGCATGTGGAATCTTCGCAGCTAATTGCACCATACCTAAACGAGAAAAGACACCTAATAACAAGCCAATCGGACAAGCATGTCGACACCATGCACGTTTATGGCGACCGAATAGTAAACCAATGAGTAATGCTAATATCAATGTCCCACCAAAAATTTCTAACATAGCACTATTTTGATCGCGCACATCTAAAGTTTGTCCTAAAATAGTAACCAGTAAAAAACTAAGAATGGGGGTGCCCTCCCATTTTAACCATGCTGGAATGGGACGTTTAAAACCTATTTTATTTGCCCATTCAGATGCAGCGCCCATAGGACACAATACACCGCACCAAATTCTGCCTGCAAAAATAACGGAAGCAAAAACCAGCGGAAACCAAATGCCCCAAAATAAAAAAGTACTTAGTAAACGTAAATTATTCCAAATAGTTGAGCTCTCATCTGGCAATGAAGTAAATAATGGAATAACCATCATCATCATAAAAAATATAAACATACTGAGATGGATAATAATTAATTTGTTTTTATGACGATAAAAAAACCGCTCAATTGCTTGAGCAAAACGAGATTTTCTGTTTTTATAATCGTTACTGGTGTGCGCGATAACTGCAATTTTTTTTAATTGTTGGTTTGCATTCATGATAATTTAATTGGTTTTTCTGGTTTTATTGGTTTCTCGACTGCTGGCTTTTTAGTGAAATGCCAAGTCAAAAACCCAATGCTAGGTGCTAAAAATGCTAATTGTGCACCGATACTTTCCCACGTTGGATAAATACCTAACCATGCTAAAGGCGGTAACCATGTAATAGGTGTAATTGCCAACCAACCTGCTTCTTGCAATTCCAACATGGCACCACCAATAAAATAAAATGCCATATAAAATAAGAAAAATGCGGTAGCAGTGAAAAATATTCGATAGGGAATCCGTAAGGTTGCTTTTTGCATGATCCAATAAAGTAAAAATAACGCACTGATTGCACCAACAATACCTAAGATAAATGCCATATGAAATTGTTGCGCATTTGCTGCAAGTGCTTGATAAAATAAAATGGTTTCTGCACCTTCACGGTATACCGCTAAAAATGCAGCTAAACCTAGGGCTAATAAGCTACCATTGGTCAATGCTTTATCCATTTTGCTGCGGATATAATTTTGCCAACGCTCAGCTTCGCGTTTGGAAAATAACCAGTAACTTACATAAAATAACACCCCTGAGGCAACTAACATGGTAATGCCTTCCATGGCTTCACGATTAGTTCCTGCCGCATGAAATAAAGTATTAAATAAGTAAGCAGTAACAGCACTAGCAATTAATGCTAAGCCTACACCAAAATAAATGACAGGGTTTTTGTCGGTATTATTTGATCGACGTAGATAAGCAAGTAGTGCAGTAATGACTAACATTGCTTCAAAACCTTCTCGTAATAAAATGATAAATGCTTGAAATAACACTTCACTAAATGAATCAGCAGCATTACTTTGCAGTAAATCGGCATCATCAAGTAATTTTAATTTCAATATACTCCAGGTTTTTTGCATTTGATCGAGTGGGGTGTTGCTAGCTGCCTGGCCAATTAGCTGTGTAAATAAAGATTCCGTTTGTGAATTAATGGTCGGTGAAATAGCCATGACGGCTAATTCCATGCCTTCACCTTCATAATGATCGAAATACATGCTGGAAAATCCATTCATTACTGCGATACCATTTTTGCCATTATATTGTGACAACAATCGATCACCATTTTGCTGCATTTGGTTCACTACTTTATTGAAATCCGTTCCTGGTGGCGCGGGGTGATTTTCTGCCATTGCATTAGTAAAGCTAGCTAATAGTAAAAAAATAAATAAAAATATCCGCATCATGGTTAATTAACCTTATATGTTGGTGACGTGATATGTTGAGCATCCATCGTTTTTGCGTCTGCCATAATGGTTGCGCATAAGGTATTAGCTTGCTGCGTAATGGCATCAATTTGTTGTGGCGAGGGATTGTCAACCATATTTTTATTGAGATTACTAAAAGATTGTTCGATCTGGAAGATATGTCCTTGCGGGAAGGTAACACGTGCAGCAGGTTCAATATTGACATCATAATTTTGGAAATAAGACATCACAGCGTTAACGTGTGCTTGTTGCATATCTTTCTTTTGATATGCTTGTGCTGCAATAGTGAGTTGTTGGCAAACGCTTTGGGCTTTTTGTTGCCAGGAGTTGGTATCAGCTTGACTGGCGATGCTCCAACCAAGGCAACTTAAAAAAATGATATTCAAGATTAGGCTACGCATACTGGAACAACCATAAGAACAATGAAGGATTCTTATCATATGCCAATGTTAAACGATAATCAATATCATTTTCGCTGATTCTATTAAGTGATGTAGGGTGGGCTAAATATTGTTGCCCTCGAAGAGGTATCGCATAACAATATGTGCCCACCATTTCGATATGTTGAAGCGCATAATAGCGGACACACATCGCTTAATTATCATTTATGGTTTATCCGTATGTGCTTTTTCATTGACCATGGTGGCAAAACACCAAGCAAAGCCATCGAGATCTTTAATTTGGCACATTCGATCGCCCCAAAAAGTATCTTGTGGTTCAACTATGGTTTGTGCACCGCATTTCAATGCATGACGATAAAAATCGTCAACATTATCACAATATAGATATAAATTAATGGGGCAGGCAGTGCCGCTGCTATTGGGTGTCAAGGTGGTGCTTCCCCACGCTCCTTGCTTGCCAAACATGATTAATTGATTGCGGTAAGTCATTTCCAAATGTTGCAAGGTGCCATCTTCACCAACATTTTCATCAGTGGCGATAAACCCAAATGCAGTCTCATAAAATGCTTTAGCTGCATCAACGTCTTTAACGGTGAGGTAGGGTGTAATCCAGGATGCATGATCAGGTTTAACTTTTTTCATTCCAACTGCTCCTTATTTAAAATGATTTGCTTGCGTTTGATAATCCGCATCGAGGCTAAAGACATTGAATTTAGTTGCATCGTCGTAAATGTCAATTTGTTCTAGTGTTTTTAATTTTTTCGATAATGGAAGAGAGAGTGGCAACCCTACGATTTCAATAAATACTTTAATTCCCCACATACTGAAAATCAAACCCAATAAATTCATTGTGCTCATACTGCCGTAAAATGCAAGTGTACCAAAAATAAAACTATCGGCACCGGCAGCCAGAAAAGTTGAACAAATAAAACGTAACCACATGAATTTGCCAGCAGTTTTAATTTTTAACTTAGCTAAAATGAATGAATTTAATGGTTCAGAAATAATATAACTGACTGTTGATGCGGTAATAATCCGAACGTTAATGGTTAACATTTTGTCAAAAATGTCATTATATTGTGCAAAAGCTGGGCTAGGTAGTGAACTAATAATTAAGCCATAAAAAACAGCTAATGCATTAAAGAGAAAGCCGCACCAAATTGCGCGGCGAGCAAGTTTATATCCGTACACTTCGGTAATAATATCGGATAGCAAAAAAGTGAGTGGAAATATTAATGTTCCACCATCAGTGATGATGGGACCCAGTTGAATTAATCGAGCATCAACCCAATTGGCCAACACAATCACCATGGAGTACGCCAACATTAAAAACCAAAGATACTTTGGGAAAATGCGTATAGTAGCCATTAGATCAATGTATTTGTTGAGGCGTTAAATTATCCTGGATTTTAATAAGGTTACCCTGTGCATTAAAATACAAGCTTAAACGGCGCTCTTTAATAGGGCCATTATCAATTGGTTCATATGTATACACATAATCCCATTGATTATTATTGAACGTGGATTGTAAAATTGGTTCACCTAACAAATATTGCACATCATTTTGACTCATTCCCAGCTTTAATTGGGCAACATCTTGCTGAGAAATGATATTTCCTTGCTGTATGCTAGGCGTATATGGTTTTATGCAGCCTGATAATAATATGCTTGACGCGAGTAGTGCCAAAATAAGTCGTTTTTGCATCACGATGCGAATTCCTAATATAATATACCAAATGAAGCGTATAATACCTCAATTGGTGATTATGAGCTACCTAGTATAAGAGAACTCTTAATAAAATTTGTAAGCTGACAGGAGACATTAATGGATAACCAAGATTTACGCAAAGCAGGATTAAAGGTTACCTTGCCCAGATTAAAGATTTTAGAAATCTTGGAACGTGCTCCTGCTCGTCATGTTAGCGCTGAAGATGTCTACCGCACCTTACTTGAATCAGGGGAAGATGTGGGATTGGCCACGGTGTATCGGGTATTAACACAATTTGAAACTGCAGGATTAGTAAAACGCCAAAACTTTGAAGGCGGTCATTCTGTGTTTGAATTAGATCAAGGTGAGCATCATGATCACTTGGTTTGTGTAAAATGTGGGCGCATTGATGAGTTTGTTGATAAGACTATTGAAGAACGGCAAGCTAAAATCGCTGCTAATGCAGGTTTTGAAATGACGGATCATAGTTTAAATATTTATGGTATTTGTCCAACTTGCCAGAAAAAGAAATAATAATTTCGCATCAACTAATTCACCAAATCTAACGTAGGAGCGTATTGCATACGCCCCTACATATCACTCAATATTTCTTCTGCATGCGCCAAACTTTGTTGAGTAATTTTAATTCCGCCCAACATGCGTGCAATTTCTTCAATGCGTGCTTTCTTGTCGAGTAGGGTCACTTGTGAGTGAGTATTGTCATTGGTCGTTTCTTTATGGATGCGTAAATGATGGTGTCCTTGCGCAGCAACTTGTGGCAAGTGAGTGATGCAAAGTACTTGCGCATGATCGCCAAGTTTACGTAGCAATTTACCAACAATTTCTGCGGTACCGCCGCCAATGCCAACATCAACTTCATCAAATACTAAAGAGGGCGTTGCCACTGCCTGTGAGGTAATCACTTGAATAGCTAAACTAATGCGTGATAATTCACCGCCAGATGCAACTTTGGCGAGTGATTGCAGTGGTTGCCCTGGATTAGCACTCACTAAAAATTCAATTTTATCTATACCATGCGATGTTGGGGTGGCATCTAATTGATGGGTGATGTCAATGGCAAATTGGCCGCCAGGCATACCTAATTGACGCATGTTGTCGGTAACGAGTTTATTTAATTTTTTGGCAGCTTGTTGACGGCTAATATTAAGTTTTTCGGCAGCAGCCTGATAGGATTGTAATATCTCTCTTTCTCTATGAATTAAATCATTTAATTGTGATTGGCCATTTTCCAAATTATCTAATTTTGATTTTAACTCTAAAAAATAGCTGATTAATTGTTCTGGCGCTATTTTGTGTTTGCGAGCCAAATGATGAATTTGATTTAACCGTTGTTCTACTTGCTGTAAACGTTCAGGATTAATTTCAACGAGATCAACAAAATCACGAATTTCATTTTCAGCTTCATTTAATTGAATGAGTGCGTTATCTAGCAAACCACATGCGTTTTCGAGGCGAGGACTGAGTCCTTTCATGTTGTTTAATAAATTTAATGTTTGATGTGTTAACGTTGAAATATTTGCTTCATTATCATCAGCTAAAATCGCTAAGACGGCTTGTGATTGGTTAAGTAATAATTCAGCATTGGCTAGCTGTTTATGTTCTTGATGTAATTGCTCAACTTCATTATCGATCAATTCAGCTTGTGCTAATTCTTCAACTTGATAACGTAATAATGTTACTTCTGCTTCTTGTTGCTGTAAGACTTGGATTTCTTCGATTGCTTTTTTAATTTCGCGCCATGCCGTGTAATGCTCAAATACGGCAGTTAATAATGTAGGATGGCTAGCATATAAATCAAGTAATTGTCTTTGTTCATCTCGTTTGACTAAAGCTTGATGCTGATGTTGGCCATGTACATGTACCAATCGAGTACCTAGGTCACGCAATTGTTGTAAGGTTACTAAGCTACCGTTGATATAGTTGCGCGAACGACCATCGCTGTTAATGATACGTCTTATCAGGCAACAGTCATCCGCTAATAAATCTGCTGCTGTGAGCCACTCACAAGCGGCAGGAATCTGGGAAATATCAAATTCTAAAACAACTTCACAACGTTCAGCACCATGACGGACAATTTTACTATCGGCTCGATCGCCCAATGCAATATCCAGGGCGTCAATGACAATAGATTTACCGGCACCTGTTTCGCCGGTAATGACGGTCATACCGGTTTCGAGTGCTAATTCCAGGTTTTCAATAATAGCAAGGTCACGAATTTGAATACGGCGTAACATAGTATTTCCTACAATGGTGTTTCCCAACCTAATTTACTACGTAATGTTTCAAAATAATTATATCCAATTGGATGAATCAAGCGTAATTGTTGTGGTTTTTTCACAATTCGAATATAGCCACCTTGTGGCACAGCAACACGTTCTTGGCTATCGCAGCTCACTTTAGGTGCACTTTCATTTTGTGGTTTGATTACAATTTTTATTACGCTATCGCCATTAACAACAATAGGGCGACTGGAGAGTTTGTGTGGAAATACGGGTACTAAGGCCAAGGCATCTAATTTAGGATGCAAGATTGGACCACCACCCGATAATGCATATGCTGTTGAGCCGGTTGGGGTGGCAACAATAATGCCATCGGCTTTTTGACTACACATAAATTGTTCATTGATAAAGATGTCGAATTCGATCATATGTGGAATATCGCCTGGCATTAACACCACATCATTAAGTGCATCATAACGCGCCAATACTTTGTTATCATGATGAACAGATGTACTTAACAAAAATCGTTTTTCTTCAAGGTATTTGCCTGCCAGGATATCGCCAAT
Organism: Gammaproteobacteria bacterium; assembly: GCA_020051015.1. Lineage (GTDB taxonomy): Bacteria > Pseudomonadota > Gammaproteobacteria > UBA1113 > UBA1113 > JABEVJ01. The sequence goes on along the minus strand of JAGVJQ010000026.1, from coordinate 5,025 downwards.
TTTGGATTCAATTTCATCAGGTTTGATATCGGCCAAGAAGCCTAATGTTCCGCGATTAACGCCGAGTACGGGCACATCATTTTGTACTGCGTAACGAGCCGCGCCTAACAAGCTACCGTCCCCGCCAACGACAATGATTAAATCACAATGCAGACTTAATTGATCCCGCGGTACGGAGGTAATCGTTGTTTCATTCAGCGCAGTGGCTGTTTCCTGTTCGAGTACGACGTTAACATGTTGTTTTTTCAGAAAATTCATAATAGCCTGCAACGTTTCAATATTAAAATTGCCACGATAACGGCCAATCAAACCAACATTATTAAAACCGGTGTTTATTGTCATGAAGCAGATTCCTGCACAAAAATATCATGTGCACAGTATAACGCTTGAGAGATGTCTGTGACAAATGCAAAACTCTAGCACTTGAATTTTTCTCACCCATCCCCACATAGGTAACATCGATTAAATGGGAGCCTCGGATGAGCAAACATCATAAAGACCATAACATTCAAGAAAAACGTGAAGAAGAACAAGTAGAATCCTCTTTTGCAGAGCTAGCGGAAGCGATGGACGTCGATCTGAAAAAGCAAAGCACGGTGTCGGAAGAATTATTACAAGAACTTGAAGAAGCTAAGCAAAAAGCCCAAGAGTCTTGGGATAAATTCATGCGAACCCAGGCAGAAATGGATAACTTGCGTAAGCGCGCAGAACGTGACATTACGAATGCACATCGTTTTGCCTTAGAAAAATTTGTCAATGAATTATTGCCAGTAATGGACAGCTTAGAACAAGGATTGCAAGTATCAGATAATGCCGGTGAAAGTGTTGCCGCCATGCGTGAAGGCATGCAACTCACCTATAACATGTTACTTAAAGCCGTGGAAAAATTTGGTGTGGTGCAGTTGAATCCGGTCAATGAGCCATACGATCCTCATCAACACGAGGCAATGGCCATGGTAGATGTGTCAAATGCAGAACCCAATACGGTGGTACAAGTTATACAGAAAGGATATTCCTTGCATGGTCGCTTGGTGCGTCCGGCACGGGTAATTGTAGCGAAAGCCTAAGTATTTAGGGGCTTAGGGTATACCAAGCCCAAGAACGGGGTCTCATCATTGAAGTAATAATCATGATTTGACCCTTGAAATTAGAAAATTTGACCTTATTTAAAGATTAACGAACAATCGGAGAAAATAAATGGCATCAGCAGCCCCAATTATTGGTATTGACTTAGGTACCACCAACTCTTGCGTAGCAATTATGGAAGGCGGTAATGTACGCGTTATCGAAAATAGCGAAGGTAAACGTACTACCCCATCTATCGTCACTTATAGCAGTGATGCACCACCTGTGGTTGGTGAAGCAGCAAAACGTCAAATGGTTACCAAACCCAAAGATACTATTTATGAAGTTAAGCGTTTGATTGGTCGTAAATACGACGATGCTGAAGTGCAAAAAATGCTTAAAACAAATTGCCCATATTCTATTATTTCAGCTAATAATGGTGATGCATGGGTTGAAGTATTGGGTGAACGCAAGGCTCCACCAGAAGTTTCAGCGGCTATTTTACGTAAGATGAAAGAAACTGCCGAAGCTTATCTTGGTATGCCAGTGACGGAAGCGGTCATTACCGTTCCAGCTTATTTCAATGATTCACAACGTCAAGCTACTAAAGACGCTGGCCGTATTGCAGGTCTAGAAGTTAAACGTATTATTAATGAGCCAACCGCAGCGGCATTAGCCTATGGTATGGATAAGAAACGCGGTGATTCCGTGATCGCTGTTTATGACCTTGGTGGTGGTACATTTGATATTTCTATCATTGAAATTGCTGAAGTGGATGGCGAACATCAATTTGAAGTATTAGCAACGAATGGTAATACTTTCCTCGGTGGCGCTGACTTCGATCAACGCGTTATCGATTATCTAATTGAAGAATTCAAGAAAGATAGCGGTGTGGATTTACGTAAAGATCCATTAGCGTTACAACGTTTGAAAGAAGCAGCTGAAAAAGCCAAAATTGAATTATCTACTACACAACAGACCGATATTAATCTGCCTTATATTACTGCAGATGCAAGTGGTCCAAAACATTTAAATATCAAACTAACACGTGCCAAATTAGAAGCGTTAGTTGATGATTTAATTCATAACTCAATTGAACCATGTAAAATTGCATTGAAAGATGCTGGTTTGAATGTATCCGACATTAATGATGTGATCCTCGTCGGTGGCCAAACTCGTATGCCGAAAGTACAAGACACCGTTAAGAATTTCTTTGGTAAAGAACCACGTCGTGACGTGAACCCAGATGAAGCTGTAGCAATTGGTGCGGCTATTCAAGGTGCGGTTTTATCAGGCGATGTAAAAGACGTATTATTGTTAGATGTGACACCATTATCACTCGGTATTGAAACCATGGGTGGTGTGATGACTAAAATCATCGAGAAAAATACCACGATTCCTACCAAGAAAAGCCAAGTATTTTCAACTGCAGATGATAACCAAACGGCAGTAACCATTCACGTATTACAAGGTGAACGTGAACGTGCTTCAGTCAATAAATCATTAGGTCGATTTGATTTAGTGGGTATTCCTCCTGCACCACGTGGTATGCCACAAGTTGAAGTAACCTTTGATATTGATGCTAATGGTATTTTGCATGTATCTGCGAAAGATAAAGCAACCAATAAGCAACAATCCATTGTGATTCATGCTTCTAGTGGTTTATCAGACGAAGAAATTCAACGAATGGCAAAAGATGCAGAAATGCATGCTGATGAAGATAAAGCTTTTCATGAGTTAGTAACGACACGTAATCAGGCAGATGGTTTAATTCACAGTGTGAAGAAAACTATGACTGAAGTAAAAGACATTACGCCGGAAGAAAAAGAACGAATTGAATCAGCAATCAAAACCTTGGAAGAAGCAGTTCGTACTGAAGATAAAGCGGATATTGAAGCTAAGACACAAGCCTTATCAGATGCATCAGCTAAATTAGCAGAAAGAATGTATGCTAACCAAGCGCAGCAAGAACAAGCACAACAACAAACTGAACAAGCAAATAACACTGGATCAGCAGAACAAAAATCTGATGATGGTAATGTGGTTGATGCTGAGTTTGAAGAAGTGGATGATAAGAAAAAATAATAAATAATAGTTATTATTTTGAAAGTGAAAAGGGCGTATTTACATACGCCTTTTCGCTATTAAATGTAGCCCGTATTAAAAGCGGAAAAATGAAAATGACTTGTGTTATTGTTAATCGTGTAAGATGGTGAAATCAATACGATTCACGAAAATAGCGTAATACGGGATCCTTATTGTAAAAGTTGAAAAGATATGACCAAAAAAGATTATTACCAATTACTAGGTGTCGAAAAAACCGCGAGTGAAGCTGATATTAAAAAAGCATTTCGTCGTTTGGCGATGAAACACCATCCTGATCGCAATCAAGGCGATAAAGCTGCAGAAGAAAAATTTAAAGAAATTCAAGAAGCTTATGATATTTTATCTGATCCACAAAAACGCTCGGCGTATGATCAATTTGGTCATGCGGGCGTCGATCCAAATATGGGGCGTGGTGGTCATGGTGGCGCAGGATTTTCAGATATTTTTGGTGATATTTTCGGTGATATTTTTGGCCAGGCGCGTGGCGGTAATCGCTCACGCTCTTATGCCCAACGCGGTGCGGATTTACGTTATAACTTAGCGTTATCATTAGAAGATGCAGTTCGTGGTGCGACTATTCAAATTAAAGTTCCAACTTGGGTAAGCTGTACTGAATGCCATGGTCAAGGTACAGCCAAAGGATCACACCCAGAAAACTGCGTTGATTGTGATGGCAGTGGTGTTATTCATTTGCAACAAGGTTTCTTTGCGGTACAACAAACTTGTCCACGCTGCCATGGCCGCGGTAAAGTAATTAAAAATCCGTGTCCAAAATGTTATGGCCAAGGCCGTGTGCAAGAACAAAAAACTTTATCTGTGAAAGTGCCACCAGGCGTTGATGAAGGTGATCGTATACGTCTAACAGGTGAAGGTGAGGCTGGTCTAAATGGTGGTCCAAGTGGCGATTTATATGTACAAATTGCTGTTAAAGATCATCCTATTTTTGTTCGTGAAGGTTCGGATTTACATTGTGAAGTACCTATTAGTTTTGTTACTGCCGCGATTGGTGGTGAGATTGAAGTGCCAACACTAGATACCAAAGTTATGTTAAAAATTCCAGCTGAAACGCAGACTGATAAACTTTTCCGGTTGCGCGGTAAAGGTGTGCGTACGGTGCGTAGCAATTTCCCCGGTGATTTGATTTGTAAAATTATTGTTGAAACACCGATTAATTTAAGCAAAGAACAAAAAGAAATGCTGGAAAAATTTAATGAAGCGATTCACAGTGATGGTCGTAATCACAGTCCACGCGAACAATCATGGTTTGATAAAGTGAAAAAGTTTTTTGAAGGGATTCGTTCGTAAGGCATATGATATGTGTGCCCACCTTGTGAAAGAGGCTTATTAGTGCCTATAATAGGCCTCCTATTTATACAGGGTAGACAAGAATATGAAAAAAAGTATCATTAACTTAAGTGCTATTGTTTTATCTGGAATAACGATTACTGCGGCAGCTGAAACATCAGCATTCACGCCATTTCTTACTCTTCAAGATGCTGAGAAATATTGCCCACCAACCACAAATTTAGTTTTCACACCTGCTAATCCCACGCCAAATAGTGCAGGGATAATTACGGGTATTGAAAATGGACTGAAATTTACTAATGAATCACCTAACCCAGCGCTTTCACCAAAGAGTATGAATCCAAGCGGCGATATTCAAGGTGTACAATTCCGAGATGATGATGGGTCATTTGGTTACATTTCTGGTAATGCCATAACTTGTTTATATTCCTATCCAGGGTTTACCGGCGTAACCGTGATGTTAACCATGCGCGGCATGGCGTCTTAAAATAACAATTGAAATTTCAATTTCAGGCGACCAACGGGCCGGTACCAGACCGGCCCGTTGGT
>JAGVJQ010000077.1 GCA_020051015.1 Gammaproteobacteria bacterium | reverse complement strand
CGTCCGGGATCCATGATGCCACATTATATACAAAAGCCAATATATGTACTATAATACGTACATATATTGGCTTTAACTTGGGTACAAACTTATGCAAGTCGTTAATTTTTCTGAACTTCGTAAAAATATGAAAGATGTGATGGACGCGTGTTGTGAAAATCATGAATTGACTATTGTAACACGCCAAAATGAGCCTTCATTAGTAATGATGTCGTTAGAGGACTACAATATGTGGCAAAAACAACGCGTAGGTGAGATTAGTCAAGCAATTGAGGTGGGTCTGATGCAATTAGATTCCGGCAAAAAAATACCGGCAAAAGAATCATATCAACGCTTAAAAAATAAAATAAATACTATCGCTAAGGCGCGTCCATGACAGGATTTTTCGTATCGCCCATTGCTGAAAAAGATATTGAAGTAATTGTTACCTATATAGCAAAAGACAATCCTACAGCTGCGATGGAATTATTGGATAAGTTATATGCTTCAATGGAAATGTTGGCAGTTAACTCATCAATTGGTCATAAAAGACCTGACTTAACTGATAAAGCAGTACGTTTTTGGACAGTTAAATGGCATTATCTAATTGTTTATAAAGATTGCTCGCCAATTGAGATTGTTCGTGTATTAAGTGGTTACCGAGATATAGCAAATTTACTTGGTTAGCAGAGCATATACATGTGGTACCAAATCCGAAATAATGAAGCCTTTCTCACTTTACATATAAGCCCCAATGCGAGCAAAACCCAAGTCGCAGGTATGCATGGTGATGCCTTAAAAATTACCCTCAAAGCCTTACCTCAAGATGGCGCTGCCAATGCTGAATTAATACGTTTTATTGCCGAACAATGTGATTTACGCAAGCAACAAGTTGAAATCATTCAAGGTTTAACATCGCGCCGCAAAAAAATTAAGCTTCCACTCACTAATTCTGTTGAAATGTTCATCAAGAACGTATAAAATTTCGTCCGTTATGCGCGTTTATTAAACCAAACGTACGTAAATGTAACAAAATTCAGGTTTTTACTAGGCCCTAAAACAATAGGTATGCATGGAATGGATATGAAAAGGAATTTCGGTATTTCAATCCGTCAAGGAAAAATTCTCTTAGCTTTGGCAATGTTAGCCAGTTTAGCTGCTTGTAGTAGTACTACCACCAATAAATATGGTTATGTTCCCACCCAGCAAACAGATATTGCGGCTTATAATCCGACCACCTACAATTACGCCTTCTCTTATTTCAAACAACGAGCGCAAGATGGCGACCCTGTTGCAGAAGATAATTTAGGCCGAATGTATGCTGATGGCCGCGGTGCGCCCGAAGATCCTGTTCAATCAGTTGCTTGGTATAGCAAAGCGGCTGCAAAACATAATGCCGATGCTGAATTAAATCTTGGCGTAGCTTGTTTATATGGCCGTGGTACCCAACAAAATACAACGCAAGCTTGCCAAATGTTTGCCGCTGCTAAACATGATGGCAGCCCATATGCGCAAGAGTTTTATACTAATAGCTGCTAAGTCATGAAGTCCAGTAATGTTATATGTTGACTTATGCATTTTCAATGTATCATATATTCTATATATTTAATAAAATCATAATATTACAATGGTAAAATAATAAACTCTCTATTTTTTAAGTGAATGTTATGCCTATTCATATCGATATACCTCTTCGCAAAGAAGAAATTAGTGCCATTCTCCAATCTCGTATAACTGGTAAGCGAATTCAACCCGAATTAGTTACTCCTGAAATAATTCGTGCACCTGAAGCATATACACGTTTGCAGGATATCGACATTAAAAATGAATTTAGAATGAATTTACTTCAACACTTGCATGATAGTTGGCTAGTAGCTTTTGGGGGTGATAAAGCAACAGAACTAAGCGCGCTGTTTGAATCTTTAGCAGACACGCTTAATAATGAAGGTGCAGCTATTTTTGGTGATTTAATTGATAAAAGTGCTTTCCAACAATTAGTTAATAAATATGATCAAATCTTGAAAGAAGATGGTAGTAAAAGTTGGATTCACTCTTATATTAATTTAGGCAATCATCCCGATTATTTAACGAATTCAGAATTTAATGGCGCATTTTTGCATCCATTATTAATTGCTATGATTTCTTATGCGGTTGGCGGCGCAATTCATTTAGTTGATGCTCGTGGGAAAAATGCAGAGCCATTATCAATTTTGGCACAAGATAATATGTTACATATTGATAACACGCCATTTCGAAGTGAATATAAAATTATTACCACCTGGCAAGAAGGCTTGGCCAGTGGTCCGAAAGGACAAAATTTCGTTTATATACCAGGAACCCATAAGGGTGTGCGTAATTGCTTTATTGATGCAGATGGAAAGGCATGGTCAACTGAAAATGGTTCTATTTTTATTACTGATGAAGCGATTGATCAAGTATTTGAAATTCAAAAAACTTTACATGGCAGTAAAGCGCCTACAGTAGTCGAAGTAAAACATGATGATAAACCATTAACCACCGTTTTCGCTGCTGGTTCATTAGTACATCACCGGTATCGTACGGAAGAAGGATTTAAACGCAGTTGTAGTATTTTAGCCTTTCATCGTATTGTGGATAATCCACGTGAATATATGACTAAAGAACATGTCGATAAATTTTCACATGGTAATGATTTAAATAGATTTTTATTTGGTAAAGTTGATGGCGATGTAGATCAACAATTTTTAGTTGCTTTAACTGAACGATGCGGTGATATTGCGGAAAAAATAACTGAAATTTATCAAGAAGAAAGTTCAGCTGAATTAATTATGCAACATGAAAAAACATTATCTGAAGCCGAGTTACAAAAATGGAAAAAACATTCTACTCGTGCGCCAACAGTTGAAGCACATAAGCGCGGGAAAGATTTGATTCCACTCAATGAAGAATTAAATAATGACGACTTACACCAAACATTAAGCACGATGATGTTTTATGATAAACATGGTCCCTTAGACTTGATTCTTTATGGCGATAATCATGAAGAAATTCGTAAGTGGGCACGTAATCGTATTCGTGAAATGAAAGTAAATAAAATCAATATGCGCTTATCGCAATGGATTGAATCTATTTCACAACCAAGCACAACTGATTTATTGGACAATAGTCAATTACAACAATTAGCGATGCATATGGCGGCAATGATTGATAACTTAACTGATGAAGAAAAAGCAGCGGGCAGACTTGATCCGATTGAGAAAATCTCATCACAAAATGCCTTTGCTTCAATACGCCAATTAGTAGTTGATTTAGCTGAGGCATTAGGTCGTAGTGACACTCGTCAAAATTTCTTAACGACAAGTTTATTTTTGTTTTGGGCTTGTGATGAGTTAAATAACTTACAATCAGATAGAAATGATGAATTGAAACATATTGGCAATCAATTGTTGGCAAATTATATATCCACGGCGATTATAATTGAAAAACAAATAAAAAATGAAGAGCAATTAACCAAACTACCTAAACGGAGTGATGTTCGGCAGGGAGTATTTTTGGGTGATAGTAAATGTTCTTCATTTAAGATGGCAGATGATACCTCATGTTATTTGACAACATCTCAACATAAATATAACTAGGGCAAAACACGGGATGCCAAAATTAACAAAATACGGTAATGCGCCGTCAGCACGGGTTATTGTCTCATTTCGACAAGAGCAAGGTCGTGCGATGCATGCATCATTTTATGACCATTATACACTGCGGAAAATTACAGGCAGGGACACATTAAATGCTATATCGCCAGCTATGAATGCTGAGCAGATTGCAGAGAGTGTAGATAAATTTGCAATGTACATCAATGATAGTGAAAATCCACATACATTAGGTTTGGATGATGAACCATCTGCAAGAGTTGTGCCTGCGTTGACTTACGATACAGCAAAAGATGGTGGGTTGATAATTATTCCGGGTCATCGAAGATTTCCCAAGCCTGGCGAGTATTATGATGAGCGAGCTCAATACGAATATAAGCTAATAAATGACGCACGAATGCGCGGCCAACCGATATTAGCAATTTGTGGTGGTTCTTGGAAATTATGGCAGTCATATGGTGGAGAGTTAGGTTCAGTTGAAGGACACGTATCACCAAGTATGCCGACTATTGTAGCTGATGGTAGTGTTGGTAATAATCCACAAATACATAGTATTGAGATTATGGATGGCACTATTTTAAAAGCCAGTATGGGTTGGCGGAATGGTGATAATCTTACTCAAATAGCTCAAGTTAATAGCATTCATTGGGATGCTCCTGTTGCTAATGAACTAGTATTGGAGTTGGTGGATATTAATGCTATTACAAAAGAAAGTAGTGATATGAGCAATGATTCTAATTTGTCACTGGGCACGATTGAAGGTTTTGAGGCTAAATTTGGTGCTCCATGTGTTGGAACATTATGGCATCCAGAAGCTTATTATAAAACACGGTATGATGATACAGACGATGAACAAACATTTAAAAAACAGTTAAATTTGATAACCTATATGGCCAAAGCGGGTGATGCCTATCAAGCAAAACAACGGATGTTAGAAGAGTTTCAAAATAGTATTTCAGACGTTAAACGTGGTGAAAAAGTGGGTTTTTTCTCTTCGAAGATTAGCTCAAGAAAAGGTAAAGAGCCATTGCATAATAAAAATGAATTTTCTTTATAGTAGAAATACGACGAAATTACTCTTTATCTTCTTCGCCACAAATTTTTAATTTGTTTGCTTTAGCAAAATCCAAAATAGATTGATAAAGAGCAGGGTTGGTTTCTTTTAATGATGGGTCAAGCATAACGCATTTGTTGCCGTCTTTTACGGATGGTTGTAATAAAGGCGAATAGATAATGCGGTGATTACGAAATGAAGACAACGCACCGCTCATGCGTTCAGCCCAATCACTAGGACGGAACGTTTCGCCGTTTTCGGTCACGCCTTCAATTATAATCTTCTTGTCATTCATACATATAGCCTTTACCAATTTGTCAGATAATCATATTATATAGCCATTACTAATGGCTCGAACCATTGGCAGCTATATTATCATATTTGACAGATTATCGGTAACAGTGTTTCATTGTTAGCAAATCTATATATGTTTTATTTATCTTGCGAAGTGCGCAGGATCGTAAACTAGCCCATTGTGCACTTTCTTCGCGAAGTGCGCAGGATCGTAAACTAGTCCATTGTGCACTTTCTTCGCGAAGTACGCAGGATCGTAAACTAGTCCATTGTGCACTTTCTTCGCGAAGTACGCAGGATAGGTAAATTAGCACCCTACGCTCCCCTCCCCCGCGAAGCGGGGGAGGGGTTGGGGGAGAGGGGGCTGTTTGTCGGGTTGGAAACGTGTAATGAACTATACGCATTAAAGGAGAAGGTTTGTGCAACATCAAGCTGAACAAGAAAATGATACTAAATTACTAAGACGCGGTATTTATCTATTACCTAATTTGTTAACCATTATTGGCTTATTTGCAGGTTTTTTTAGTATTGTTGCTGGCATGAAAGGATATTTTAATATTGCAGCTCAAGCTATCTTTATCGCCATGATTATGGATGCATTAGATGGCCGCGTCGCCAGATTGACCAATACCCAAAGTGCATTTGGTATGGAATTAGATAGTTTATCAGATGCCGTATCCTTTGGCGTCGCGCCAGCTTTAGTGATGTATAGCTGGAGCTTAACAACCTTAGGCAAAATTGGTTGGTTAGCGTCCTTTATCTTTGCAGCAGCCGGGGTATTGCGTTTAGCTCGATTTAATACACAAGCCGGCAGTGCTGATAAGCGCTATTTCCAAGGTTTGCCTATTCCTGCCGCAGCTGGGATCGTCGCGAGTATCGTTTGGATGTGGTACGACTATACCACGCAGGCAAAAGTATTTGTCATTGCCATGTTTGTCATCACCATTTTGGCTGGTGTACTCATGGTTAGTAATATCCGCTTCCATAGTTTTAAAGAATTTAACATGCGCGATCGAGTACCCTTCCTGGGTATTTTAATTGCCGTTTTAATTCTGGTTTCGATTGCATTGAATCCACCGGCTATGCTATTAATTATTTTTCTCTGTTATGGTGTGTCGGGTCCAGCCATGACATTGTGGGCATTACGGCAACGCCGACGCGAACGCATTAAATTGCATAAAGAAAGTAAAATATAAATATTAGGGGCGTATTGCATACGCCCATCTTTCTAATTAGCCCAATCTTACGTAGAGATGGAATGCGAACTTACTTAACGCCCATATCTGTTGGTGACGGCGGTAATACCGGTGATTGTTCGGGCATAGCTTGGTTTGGCTGCGGAGTTTGCTGATTAATAGCGGGCTTCCAATATTGGCTATTAGGATTAAGTGTTGGCAAGTTGGTGAGACGTTGCACTTGATCATTAACTGACATGGAGCTGCCGCCACCCGTGACACCAAGGTTGGTACTGGCAACATACGGTACAGAAATCATATTTTGATCGACCATCTCGTGATAAAGCACCATGCCTTCATAATCCCGTTTTAATCGAGCAACATTATCGCCAAAAATATTATTTGCTTGTTCGGCACCTTGTTTCCAACCCAGCGCAACATACTTCCTCCAGATTGCATCTTCATATTTATTTTTAGGCAGCATACTCGCATCCGGTGCATCCGGCTTGGGGAATGACATCCATAAATAATCGTGCCACGTTGGCGGAACACTGACAAATTTGGCTTGTTCAGCAATAGTGTACATTTTATCAGAAATACGAATAGTGGTACTGTCTGCCAAGTTCATCGTGTTATCACCTTCCAGTAGTACGGGCGGCAAGACACTATTTGGCAACATGAGTGAATTAAAATTGAAAACTTGATCCAAATACCGAGAGTCTTTCGTTAACATTGCATCAATTTGCTGGCTGCGACCTGCAAGAGCACCTTGAGCACCAACTGACATCGCAGCGTCTTTTAACGCCTCCATGCGAATGGGATTAATTTTCTTGTTTTGCTGCTTTTGGGGGCTATTATCTTGGTTTAGGTTTTCTAATTGATTTAAATTCGTCGTATCAATAGGCTTAGCTGGCGGGCCAAAAGTTGAACAGCCACTCAACCATAATGTAGATAATCCAATTGTAATTGCTTTCCACTTAAGTTGTTGCATAACGTAATTCGATTATTTTGGTGTTTGGAAAAATGACAATATCAGCTTTATCACCACATTGGTAACCGGCGTCGCGTAAAACTTCACCAATAGGGCGATTTTTGGCGATGACAGTAACAATAATTGGCAAGGTTGGCTGTTTACCTAAAATATTAACTGTATAACCCGTTGCATCAGCAATTTGGGTCAATAAAGGCTCAATCGGGCCATTCCAATCTATCGTTACCAGATTCGACATCCCATAGGTCGCCGGATCGGGCGGTTGATAAGTAGGTGGCAATGGAGTCGTAGCCTGTTGCATTTGGTCTAAGCTAATGAGAGATTTACTAACAGAGTTTGCTGCTTCAGCAAGGGTTGCTTCAGCAGGATCGGGTCCAAGTGTTGGATCGCCAGCGGGTACGCCAGCATGCGGGCTGGTACACCCGGCAAGGGTGATAAGCAAGCTGGTAAAGAATATGGATTTAACGTTAAACTTCAACATGGCATCCTGCTGCAATAGGAACGACTAATGATTCTCAACAATGAGAGACATGACAATGGATTGAAACAATTTAGGCAGGCAAAGTCAATCCCAAGACGGATGTTAATATGAAATTTTGCAATACAATTCTAGATCTTTCATAATAAAAAAATGGTAACATAAGGTATTGATATTAATGGCGGCACCACAGGTCATATCACATTGGCGCGATTCAGGTCGTATTCCTCGTTTTTTTGGCATCGATGCCAGAAGTACGTTTCCTTTATTGCTTTTTTTAGTTCATATCAAACTATGGACATTTATTGTTGCGGTGATAGCGACAGTTTTGTTTGGATTGATTGAGCGTTATGGTTTTAGTGCCATCGTATTCGTGCGTATGATTCGCAGTTTACTGGCCGGGCGTCGTAAATTAGTAAAGCCATGGTGGCGTGAAGATAAAACGTTATGAGGTAACCGGTTGTGGATATTTCAAAAATGATGGTTAAAATTACACAGAAACTGAATGTGCAATTTTTATTAAATGATCGTTCGATTACGTTTGAAGAAGTATATTCACCAACTGGGTTATTACCTGCTTTATCTAGACGTGCCGATCAATTATGTTCGCTTTGCTTAGGTTATGGTATTGGGGTGTCATTTGAAGAAGCACAAGGTTCTATTCTAGGGGTTAAAGTCGTGTTTGACGATATTACGCCAGCGATTTTAAGAGTATTGTGTATTACCGATGTGGTGAGCGAATTAATAAAAGCCGCCCCATCACCTAATGCCGTCGCATTAGATGAATTGATGTATGATTAATATGAATTATTTATTACAATTACAACAGCAAGATAGCATTACCGTAGCGGATGCCCTTAATTCGTCACAACTCATCATCGAAAAATATTTACCGATGCTGCGAAACGTAATGCAAATCCGCGCGAAAGCTCCCGTGTCTGAGGATGAGCCAACATTTCGTGGTGCGCAAGTTGCGCAATCTTCAGTGCCACAATTATATGAAATGTTGGATAAACTCGATCAAGCCATTTTAACATTAGAAGCGGCATTAGCTCGTACATCACACAGTAAACCGGAAGAACTGCATCAACTAGAAACGCAAATTAGCGAGAAGTTAATTAAAATGTTAACTGCCGCAGTGACTCATTGCGAAACAATTTACGCACAACGCTCAAATTCATTTGCCATGATTTTACAAGATTTATCTTTACTGTTAGAAATTTTACGTTCGAAGCTGGGTGTTACAGGGTTACAACACCTGGAACGCTCGTCATCTGATGACGTTGTTATGGATAATCCAGAAGATGTGCCGGATTTGACACTAGCGGCGGATGAAAAAATGGTTTACGTCAGAATTTTCCATCGTGAAATGCCTAATTTAAGTGCGCGAAGGAGCGGATTGCAATGGGTTAAGCCTTTATTAGATTCAGTAAAACATGCTGAAAAACATGGTTTTGCTGTTTATGAACATGAGGCTGATGTTGTCAAAAGTTTGAAAGGTGATACGTATGGTTATGTATCATTAAAAATTAAAACGGCACAAGACATCTCTCAGCAACGCCCCGCCAAGATTGATCAAGCACTTGGATGTCGGTTATTAACGATTGCTAATGTCGATTTGGACAATATGGTTAAACTGACGCATCAATCAGTCGAATATTGGATTCGTGAAGGACAGTTGCATAAAGTACAATGAACTTTTAATACGATGTTTTTACTAATAGTATGTTATATATAATGTAACCCGTATTAAAGCAAAAAAATGATGTGTAACAAGACGAACCACACGTGTAAAGTAGCGTTGAAAAAATGACAATTCGCATGATAAAAGCGAAATACGGGGATTCAATTTAATTTTATAAGGATGGAATATTATGCCCCCAGCAGGTGGTGGCGGCGGCGGCGGCCAGCAGCCAGACAGCGGATTAGGCCCATTATGGGTTGTGCTCGCTATTTTTATTGGCGGACTGGTGTTTTGGTACACCGGGCATGCTTATATTGCCGAAATTATTTTTAAAATTCGCTTAGGCGAAATTGCTATTATTAGTTTATTTACCGACAGCTTAAGCAGCGTGCATGATAAAATTGCTGCGACAGCACCGAGCGCTGCAACATTTTCTTTTATTGCTACCATTAGCCAAGAAGTAGGGCAAAAATTAGCGATACCTTTCGCTGTTATATTATGTGCATTAGCTGCTATTCTCTATCGCATTAATTCTAGAAATCGATTTCGAAAAATTTATAACATGCAAATGTTAATGAGTCAGGAAAAAAATAATTGGCCACAGATTACACCAGTTAATAAATTAAATTTATTAGATATACATATCCATGAAGGTCCATGGGCAATGTCCATGACACCGATGCAATTTGCCAAAAAATATAAGTTACTTGAAGAAGAACGCGTAGCAGATACGACTGGTTTAGCGAGTCGTAGTCGCATTGTAGTAAAAGTAATTGAAGCAAGAGCAACCCGTGTTTTTACCCAACAATTAGGTCGACCATGGCGAGGCGTTGATAAGTTACCAATACACGCTAAAGCATTGCTAGCAATATTTTCAGCAAAAGCAAACGGCGACCGAGAAAGTGTAAGCAAGCTAATACGACAAATTGCTGCTTCGGCTGAAGACATGGGGAAATTAAATTTTTCTGGTGTTGATGTAATCTTGAAGAAGCATGTAGATAGCAAAATTGTCAAACGAGTGGTTAGTGCTCATGCTTATGAGTTAACCGTCATGGCTTCTATGCTGGAAGTAGCGCGTATGGATGGCGTGTTGGCAACCGCAGAATTTTTATGGTTGAAACCTATCGATCGCTCATTATGGTATATGTTAAATAATGTCGGACGTCGAACGGCATTCACTGAAGTAGCAGGACCAATTGCACATTGGTTAGCAGAGAAAACCATTGGCCGTAAATTATTAGTACCAATGATAAATGAAGCAACCATAGCACTAGTAGCTGCGGTTGATGAGGTTGTTTATAACCCAGAGCAGGACTTCTAGTATGGCTAATTATCGTCAACGTGGGTTAGACCTGGCGCATGAACAAGATCAGTTAATGCTGATTCGTGATACGCGAACCTTATGGCAACGTATTACTGATTTCTTCACTGATCCATTTAACACTATGATTATCATGGTGGTGTTGGCTTTTTCTTTATTTCTTCTACCTGCATTTGCCGATTTAATTACCGTTATTGGTATTATTCTTTTTTTATTTTCGTATTCACGCAAATTGTCGTTACCATTTCGGATGCCAAAGGTATCAGGTACCTTAGATTTTAATGATCCAGCACCAGGCTCAAATAAACCACAACAAGCTCGAGGTATTTGTTTTTTTGGTAATGATCGTCGTACCAATGAAGAGCTATGGTTTGCTAACGAAGATATGCGTACTCACGTTTTAATATTTGGCTCAACTGGTAGTGGTAAAACGGTAGCACTGATTTCGATTGCCTATAATGCGCTAGTACAAGCTAGTGGTTTTATTTATGTCGATGGTAAAGGTGATAATACGTTATTTGCTAATGTGTTTTCGATGGCGCGAACGATGGGACGTGAAGATGATTTATTATTAATTAACTTCATGACCGGTGCGCGTGACGTTATTGGGCCACAGGAAAAGCGCTTATCAAATACCATGAATCCGTTTTCAATAGGTTCATCAAGTATGTTGGCACAATTGGTTGTGAGCTTGATGGATTCATCAGCACAAACGCCTGATGGTGATATGTGGAAAGGCCGTGCTATTTCATTCGTCGAAGCGTTAATGAAACTATTGGTTTATATGCGTGATGCAGGCCATGTATTATTGGATGCAAACATTATCCGTAATTATTTCCATCTTGAACGTTTAGAAACAATTGTGATGGATAAGAAGTTTCCGCGCGATAAACAAGAACCGGTGGATATTTCTGGGGTGCCAGAATTAGTTACTGAGCCGATCGTTAACTATGTAATGAACTTGCCAGGTTATGATAAAACCAAAAAAGGAAAGCAAGTATCACAAGTATTGGAACAACATGGTTTTATCACCATGCAGTTAGGCCGGGTATTTACCTCATTAGCAGATACATATGGCCATATTTTACGGGTAAAATTAGCCGAAGTTGATTTGCGTGACGTAGTACTTAATCGTCGTATCATGGTGGTATTATTACCAGCTTTGGAAAAATCACCAGAAGAATTATCTAACTTAGGTAAAGTTATTATTTCTTCATTAAAGGCAATGATGTCAGCCGGCCTTGGTAGTGATGTAGAAGGTACGTATGGTGAGTTAATCACGCGTAAACCCACCAATGCAGAAACTCCCTTTATGTGTATCATGGATGAGTATGGCTATTATGCGGTAGAAGGTTTTGCAGTAGTGCCAGCTCAGGCGCGTTCGTTGGGATTCTCTGCTATTTTTGCCGGACAAGATTTACCCGCATTTCAAAAATCATCGAAAGAAGAAGCGGCATCTATCGGTGCTAATACCAATATTAAGATCTGTATGAAGTTGGAAGATCCAAGCGAAACGTGGGAGTTTTTCTCAAAAACTGCCGGCGAATCATACGTTACCAAAGTCGATACCTTCCAAACAAATCCAAATAGTGTGATGAATACTTACATGGATCAACGCAGCGCATCAGCTGAAAAACGCGCACGTATCGACTTACTTGATTTGAAAGAGCAACGCGAAGGTGAAGCGCATATATTTTTCAAATCACGCATTATACGTGCAAAAATGTTTTTTGCTAATCCAAAACCAGTTAAGTTCATGCGCTTGAATCAATTCCTTAAAGTTGATGCGCCACCTTTGAAAAAACTGATTCAATTAGATGAAAATAGAACTAAATTGCAAGATGTATTAAAGAATCCAATGGCTTTTGCACAGTCAACTTATCAAGCAGATGATATGGAAGCCTTTTTACAAAAATGGCAGGAAGCGGGTAAAACTTCTAATTTATTAGCGCGCGCAACGAAAGTACTAATGTCTTATCAAGAGCAAGTTGAAGAAGAAGAGCAGTTACAACAAGAAGAAGTGGATGATACGCCTTATGATGAATTAAACATTTTTGCGCCTTATCGCATGTACGATCCAACAGTGCCAATGATGGTTGGTGCTGATTTAGAAGAATTTTCAATGCCACTATTGCGACCAATTGATATTCGTAAGAGTGTGGAATTAATCGAACGTTTAACGGGCCGACCACCACGCCATGCAACCATGATTGCTGATGAAGTTGCAAAAGATTTGCGTATTGCAACTTTCTATCCACCCGAAATTGTATCACCACCAACGATAGAAGAGCTAACAGAGTTAACTAAACAATTAGCGGAACAAGTTGCTAGTAAAGTTGCGTCGGCAAAAACCGATGATGATTTGTTGTAAAAATGTATTCAATTTACACAGTTCTTACGTAGGGGCGTATTGCATACGCCCATTTACCAAACATCGCAATTCATTTGCGCTGTATAATCTCTCCGATAATACTATACCAAGTATTTTCTAATGTAGGGTCGGCTAAATATCGCATCACGTACTAATATGGAATTTAGCACAATAATAAGTGGTATGTGCCCACCATATTTTAAAAATATGATATATTTATCTACAGTTAATATTACCAATTGAGATCTATCATCATGCAATCATGGCAGCCAACGACGTCTCTTTCTGAGATGCAATTACGAGCAAAAATTTATTCACAAATTCGACAATTTTTTGCTGAACGTAATGTATTAGAGGTTGATACACCGATTATGTCACACATGGCCGTGACAGATATTAATTTGGCATCTATACCCGTGTTATATCAAGAAATTGGCAGTAAATTAACACAAACCTGTTATTTACAAACGTCACCTGAATATCCCATGAAGCGTTTATTATCTGCTGGCAGTCCCTCAATTTATCAAATATGTAAAGTATTTCGAAATGGCGAAGTAGGGCGCTTTCATAATCCAGAATTTACCATGTTGGAGTGGTATAAGCTAGGATGGAATGATAGACAACTGATGGATGAAGTAGATGATTTACTACAAGTTATCTTATTGACTCCACCAGCAGAACGCATGAGTTATGAGCAAGCGTTTTTATTGCACGTGGGTTTGAATCCACATACGGCATCATTGAAAGAATTACAGCAATGCGCAGTCGCACATAATTTTCAACTAGTTGGTGATATAGATAAAAGCAATCGCGATTTATGGTTACAACTAATCATGTCTGAGGTAATTGAAATGCGGATTGGCAAAGTAATCCCAACATTTATCTATGATTTTCCAGCTTCACAAGCGGCATTGGCGCGCGTTCGTCATGATAGAATTCCTGTTGCTGAGCGTTTT
>JAGVJQ010000007.1 GCA_020051015.1 Gammaproteobacteria bacterium | reverse complement strand
GGTTCGATTCCGGCTCTGGGCACCATTTTTAACAAAGATGGTGCTATAATTTATTCATGAAAAAGCACATTTTATTATCATATCCCTTACCAATTGTGCGAGTTTAACTGGCCATGGACGCAGCAGTTCCTCCATCAAATCAAACACCAACTTCTTCAAATGAAGGCAGTAATGTCTTTTTCGTTAATATTCAAGATAAAGCCAATTTATTTCACATTTATATGCCATTTATTATCAATGGTGGTTTATTTGTTAGGACAGATAAGCAATTTAACTTGGGTGATGAAATTTTCTTGTTAGTAAAATTAATTGATGAACCCGAAAAATTTACTATCCGTGGTAAAGTAGCGTGGATCACTCCACCTTGTGCGCAAGGGGGGCGTGTTGCTGGAATTGGTGTGCAATTTGGTGAAGATGCTACTGAATTAAGAGCTAAAATAGAAACTTATCTGGCTGGGGCGTTGGCAGCTGACAGACCTACGGATACTATGTAATTAGAAAATTCAAAATGTACATTCCCCTCTCCCCAACCCTCTCCCGCAAGGGGAGAGAGAGTTTTAAAGGAAGAGTAAAAATATGTTAATTGATTCACATTGCCATCTTGATCAGTTGGATTTAACTGCTTACCAAGGCTCGCTCGATGCTGCATTAAAACATGCTCGTGAATTCGACGTGCATCATTTTCTTTGTGTTTGCATCGATATGAATAATATTCAAGCTACATTAGATATTGCTCGTGCTAGAGCAGATGTTAGCGCCAGCGTGGGTGTTCATCCTTCTGAACAACACAGTCACGATCCATCACTTGCTGAATTAATCCAATTGGCCTCGGAGGATAAGGTGGTAGCGATTGGTGAAACAGGGCTTGATTATTATCGTGTGCAAGGTGATGTTGAATGGCAGCAAGAGCGTTTTCGTCGTCATATTCGCGCCGCGCGTGAAGTGGGTAAACCATTAATCGTACATACACGGGAAGCCAGGGCAGATACTATCCGCATTTTAAAAGAAGAGAATGCACATGAAGTGGGTGGTGTTTTACATTGCTTTACTGAAACATTGGAAATGGCTCAACAAGCGATGGAAATTGGTTTTTATATTTCTTTTTCAGGAATTATTACTTTCAAAAATGCTGTCGAATTACAAGAAGTTGTTAAAAAAGTACCGCTTGAGCGCATGTTGATTGAAACGGATGCTCCTTATTTAGCGCCGGTACCTTATCGCGGGAAGCCCAATGAACCTGCTTATGTTAAATATGTCGCAGAAAAAATTGCTGAATTGACCGGGCAAACATATACGGCAATTGCAAAAGCAACCAGCGATAATTTTAGTCGGTTATTTAAAACCGCAAAAATAGCAGTCTAATGGAACACGTACCGATGAAGATGCATTGACTAGATATTGGATCTTTCGTAGGGGCGTATTGCATACGCCCATCTGGCCAAATCACTGTTCTGGCTGAGGTAGCATCTGGTTATGTCAATATGATTGTCAAATAAGATGAGATTTGTGATGTTTGAAAAATGGGCGTATGCAATACGCCCCTACGATAGTTCTGTGAATAATTGTAATCAAGACAGTTGCTACATTTATTCATCCAACCACAACTAAAAGGAGTTTTCTGATGCCAGAGATACTGACAAAACATCCAGATATTGTAATAAAAGTACTTGAAAGTGCTGGCGCTAAATGTGGGGATGGGGTGCCACAAAAAATCTTGACGCAATGTCCTTCTACACAATTTTGTGCATTACCCAAAGGTGAGATTTGTGTTTATGGTACACAAAACATTAGCAGTATGACTCAAATCAAGCCCGTTGACCTAGTCAGCAGCGTCTTTTTTACCTGGCCAATTGGATTAGCGCTGTTAATTGTATTTTTTATGGGCGTTCTGGTTGGGAAACTCATTTTCAAATAGTTTTTTTACGCAAAAAAATACACATTCCTTTGCTAAAACTCCTATTTTGCGGTAAATTTAGTAGGTTTGTTGCTATTGATTTCAGTCTGATTGTTTTTGTTGTATTAATGGGTTAAGTAGTAACATTCCCTAATTTAAAATTATCAATTTTTGCTTGGCGGGTTGGACTCATGTTTAAAAAATTGCGCGGTTATTTTTCTAACGATTTATCTATCGATCTTGGTACAGCAAATACACTAATTTATGTGCGTGGCCAAGGAATTGTATTGAATGAACCTTCAGTGGTTGCAATACGCCAAGACCCAATGAATGGGCAGCGACGTGTAGCAGCAGTAGGTTTAGAAGCAAAATTAATGCTTGGCCGTACGCCAGGCAATATTATTGCCACACGCCCTTTGAAAGATGGTGTGATTGCTGATTTCCATGTTACTGAAAAAATGTTGCAACATTTCATTAACAAAGTACATGAAAATAAATTCTTACGTCCAAGCCCTCGTGTATTAGTTTGTGTGCCATGTGGCTCAACACAAGTTGAGCGTCGCGCTATTCGAGAGTCTGCAATGGGCGCGGGTGCTCGTGAAGTTTACCTTATTGAAGAACCGATGGCTGCCGCAATGGGCGCTGGTATGGCAGTAGAAGAAGCCAATGGTTGCATGGTTGTGGATATCGGTGGTGGTACGACTGAAGTAGCGATTATTTCTTTAAGCGGCATCGTTTATGCAGCGTCAGTGCGTATTGGTGGCGATCGTTTTGATGAAGCTATCGTGAATTATGTTCGTCGTAATTATGGTATTTTGATTGGTGAAACAACAGCAGAACGAATTAAACAAGAAATTGGTACTGCATTCCCAAGTAATGAAATTACCGAACTTGAAGTTCGTGGTCGTAATTTAGCTGAAGGGGTGCCACGTAGTTTCCATCTTAACAGCAATGAAGTGCTGGAAGCATTGCAAGAACCCTTATCAGGTATTGTAGGTGCGGTACGTGCTGCATTAGAACAAGCTCCGCCAGAATTAGCCTCTGATATTGCTGAACGCGGCATGGTATTAACTGGTGGTGGCGCGTTGTTACGTGATTTGGATCGTTTACTTATGGAAGAAACAGGGTTACCAGTATTGGTAGCCGAAGATCCCTTAACTTGCGTTGCTCGTGGTGGCGGTCGTGCATTAGAATTAATGGACACTATCGGTAGTGAATTTTTATCACATGAATAGTTATATATCCATTACAGCTCAACATGCGAGTTTATCGTTTCAAGTGAGTGTGATTTTTGAATCTTCAAATCTCACCGCTCACTTGAATACCAATCTTCGCATCATTGAGTGTAATTGGTATAGCATGGAGCAGTAACTTGCTATTTAGGCGTCATTCAAATCCTGGGTTTCGATTTGTAATATTGTTAGTGCTATCTGGTTGTTTAATGTTTTATGACCAAAAGAAACAGCAATCAGAGCATTTGCATTCTGCTTTAAGTGCAGTGGTTGCACCATTACAGTATGCTATTTCGATGCCATTTGAATTATTAGCATGGGCGCAAGATAGTTTTTCTACCCACCAACAATTATTGCAAGAAAATGCTGATCTGAAAGCAAAGTTATTATTACAGCAAGCGCAAATTCAAAAAATACTCGAATTAGAAAAAGAAAACCGCCAATTACGAGCTTTATTAAAATCATCTTCTTATTTAGGCAGTAATGTTAAAGTAGCACAAATATTAGCAGTTGATGTTGACCCTTATATGGCACAAGCCGTCATTGATAAAGGGAAAAAATACGGGGTGTTTGAAGGACAACCCGTCATCGATGCTGATGGTGTTATGGGACAAGTTATTCAAGTTGGACCGTTAACAAGTCGTGTAATGCTGATTACAGATACTCGCAGCGCTGTACCGGTACAAGATGAGCGAACTGGTATTCGAGCCATTGCAATTGG
Source organism: Gammaproteobacteria bacterium (assembly GCA_020051015.1). Lineage (GTDB taxonomy): Bacteria > Pseudomonadota > Gammaproteobacteria > UBA1113 > UBA1113 > JABEVJ01. Next base: position 8,867 of record JAGVJQ010000007.1, on the reverse strand, counting down.
AACAGGCCCACAACGACCATTAGCGTTAATCAATGTGCCTGAAACTGCGGATATTAAAGTAGGGGATAGATTATTGACCTCAGGCTTGGACTTACGTTATCCAGTTGGTTATCCATTAGGAATTGTTAAAAGTGTGAATTTCCATTCTGGACAATTATTTGCCACGATAGCAATTCAGCCAGCAGCTAATTTAAATCAAAGTCGACAAGTATTGTTGATGTGGTTACCTGCACAAGCAGTTTATTCTGAGGCTAAGCAAGATTTAGAAAAAATGGCAAAAGAAAAGCAAGAAACAGATAAGAACCCGTTACCGCCGATGAGTGAATAGACGTGGATAGGATACTTAACGTATGAGCAGACATCATTATAATACGCCCTATGGCTTAATTTTCATTAGCTTGTTTGTTGCATTGCTACTGGAAGTATTGCCGATGCCAGTATGGAGCCAGTGGTTTCGCCCTGATTGGGTTGCCCTCGTTGTTTTGTATTGGGTCTTAACATTACCAGAGCGTATTAGTGTTGGTGTGGCTTGGATTATTGGATTAGTGTTAGATGGTTTAAATGGTACGTTACTCGGTGAACATGCGCTTGCATTAACAGTGATTGCCTTTTTAATGAGTAAATGGCATCGCCAGGTTAAAAATTTTCCAGTTTGGCAATCTGCGCTAGTTATTGGTATTTTAATTACTATATATAAAGTATTGATTTGGGCTATCCAAGGCTTAATTGGTCAGCCACCAAATTCATATGCATATCTATTTTCCATTTTGACTAGTATGTTATTATGGCCATGGGTTCAAGCTGTTTTAACAGTAAGACAAACACGTGTACCTTTGAGGACGCCATAATTTGCCTATTAAGTCAGTCGTACGTTTTTTGTTTCGACGAGTACTCTATATTGTAATCGTTTTAGTGGTTGCATCGGCAGTACTAGTTGGTGTTGCTCGTGCTTTAACTCCCGTCCTTAATCAATATCGCGATCAAATTTCATATTTCGCTTCACAAAAATTACATGTTCCAGTAACGATTGAAAAAGTCAGCGGTACGTGGCATTGGTTGCAACCCATGATCAAATTGAATGATGTTAAAATTATGCAACCTGATACGACCAATCCTCTTTTAGAAATACAAGAATTGGATATTGGGATTGATCTCTTTAAATCCTTATTCCATTGGAAGCCTGAGTTGGGAACCATTCTGATTAAAGGGAGTTCATTAGAGTTAGCACAACAAACTAATGGTCAATGGCAACTGAAAGGCATTATTAGTTCTGGCAAAAGTCAAATGAATGCTACTGCTGTCATGGGGTGGTTATTAAATCTCGATCGCATTGGCATTAAAAATATTAATTTAGCAATTATTCCACAACAATACCAAACATTACATGTATCTATTGCCGATATTGATTTATTAACATTTGGTAATCGACATTTCATTGAAGGGCAATTTAATCTCACTGGACGCTCGACGGTGCCAATTGAATTATCCGCGCGGATGGATGGCTCAGCTAATAATTTTAATAAATTTGTTACCCATTTCCATTTATTATTACAACAAGTTTCATTGGCAGATTGGTTAGCTGATTTTCCAATGAAAAAAATTACCGTCACCGGAAATTTAGCTAGTGTAAATATTCATGGCCAAACAAAAGGATCCATATTAAAAAAACTACTCGTCACGTTGGCTGGAGATCATATTAATATCATTCATCAACCAGACAAGAAAACGATCCCCATTGATTTTATTACCGCAGACATGCAGATGAATCATCCGCACCAACAGCAATGGCAGTTGATATTAAAACATTGGCAATTAAAGCGAAATGGCATAATGCTGCCGCAGAATAACGCACAAATTAATCTGCAATTTATGGCTAAAAATAATTTTATTATGGATGGTAATCTTAATCATTTGCGCTTGCCAGATTTACAACCTTTGTGGAAGTTACAAAATCCGTGGTCGGAAAAAGTGGCTGGGATGATGAATGCATTACAACCACATGGTGAGTTGCAACAACTTAATTGGCATGTGGTGAGCAAACCCAATATAGCAATGACCTATTCATTACAAAGTAATTTGAATAATTTATCATGGCAAGCATGGCAAACAATACCAGGTATAACGAATTTAAATGGCACAATTCAGTTAGATGAACAACAAGGAGCTGCTCATTTAACAGGGCAAAATGCTATTGCAACATTTCCTCTCATTTTTCGCCAACCAATTACCATTAGTAATTGGGCTTCACAAGTGAGTTGGCAGCACCAAAATGATGGCTGGTTGTTACACAGTAGCAATACACAATTCACCGTGCCCGCGGGGCAAGCAACTAGTCAATTATCGTTAATGTTTCCAAGTAATAATGGTAGTCCAGTCATTAATTTGCATTCTAATGTGGTCATTAACCAGCTAACGAAACAAGATATTTATACTTATTTACCGGTTGGAATTTTGTCGAATCAAGTAGTGTCTTGGCTTGATACTAATGTTTTAGCAATGGGGCAAACTCATGCGACATTAGTATTAAGAGGTGCGGTTAGTGATTTTCCTTTTGATAAAAATAATGGTGCATTCATTATTCAATCTCAATTTCAGGATCTGAAATTACAATTATCACCAGGCTGGCCAACAGCAACAGATTTAGTTGGAAACATGTTGTTTTCTGGGCGCAGTATGGATATCCATATCAATGACGGTCACTTAAGCGGAACACAAATTCGGCAAGCTCGCGCACAAATTCCTTATATGGGTAATGATAACCCTGTTATTTTACAAATCCAAGGACAAGCACAGGGCGATGCAGGGCAAGCTATAACATTCTTGCATGACTCTCCGCTTAGTAGTTATTTACAACAGGGATTGAATACCGCGCAGGCAAGTGGGCCTTTTACACTCAATTTAGCACTTACTATTCCATTAGCACAAACCGGAACTCAGCAACCCTCCGTTGATGGGGCAGTACAATTAAATGGTGTTACCACGCATTTTCCTAGTTGGAATGTGATTATTAATGCACTAAATGGTATGTTGCAATTTAATCAACACGGGTTGTCAGCAAAAAATATACAAGGACAAATTTTAGGATTACCACTCACTATTTCAATTGTTCCACCTTCTGCGCAAAATAAGCAACAACTACAAATTAAGTTAAGCAGCATACTTGATATGGCGGTATTACAAAAGCAGTATAATTTACCGCTAGATAAATTAGTATCAGGAAAAACACCAATCAATGGTCAGATTGCGATTACAGCCAATAATATGATTAATTTATCAGTGAATAGTGATTTAGTTGGAATACAAGTTAATTTACCTGCGCCTTTGAAAAAATCAGCACAGCAAAAATTGCCATTGGTTATTCAAGGAAATATTACCCCAAAACAATTACCAAAATTGTCATTTAAGTATGGAAAACAAGCAGCAGGGTTATTTCAATTTAATACGCAACCTAATTATGCATTTAATGCCGGTAATATAACATTAGGTTCAAATCAATTAGAAAAATTGCCAACATCAGGATTAGTGGTAACGGGAGTATTTCCAGTTTGTTCAACCGCAATATGGCAAAATACCTTGGCACAATTCAAACCTTTAACAACAAAAACAACAGTGCCAAAACAATGGCCAACGTGGTTAAGTGGTGTGGCATTAAACTGCCAACAATTGATAGTAAGTAAATTTACCTTTGCAAATGCAGCATTAAATGTGAGTTCAGTTAATAGTGGTTATAATATCAGTATTCAATCGCCACAAGCGCAAGGGACAATTGCAATCCCGGCAAAAAATACCCCTAATCCAATCCAAATTCAACTACAACAGTTATATTTAAAAACGCTAAATACACCGACAACTTCATCATCGAACCCGATTAACCCAGCTACATTGCCATCCGTTAGTTTTAACATTGATGATTTGCGTTATGACAACCGCCAATTTGGTCAAATTAAAGGAACAATGCAACCTAAAGCACAAGGCACAGTGATTAATACAACGGTAAATCAAGGTAATGCATTAACAGCGCAACTTACGGCACAATGGCAAAATAACCCTATTTCAACTAATCTTACCGGCTCGATGAGTAGTAATGATGTTTCACAAGCCTTAAAAAATATGGGTTTACCGTCTAATTTGAAAAGCCAAAATGCACAAGCTAATTTTGCATTAAGTTGGCAGGGGGCACCATATCAACTCAGTTTATCGAGTTTAAACGGTAAGGCGAATGTACAAATTAATGATGGATTAATTGTCGGTTTAGATAAAAGTACCGATGCCAAAGTTGGTTTTGGTCGTGTATTAACGATGTTAAGTTTACAGAATTTACCTGCTCGTTTACGAACTGGTTTTTCTAATTTGGGACAAAGTGGTTTTAATTTTACTAAATTAGTTGGCAATTTTCAGTTGCAAAATGGTAATGCCGTGATTCAGCAAGCCAATATCACAAGCCCGATTGCGGCCATTAGTGCAACAGGTAGTATTAATTTAGCGAATCAATCATACAATATGAATATGACGGTTATTCCACATGTTACCTCTAGCGTTCCTATTGCAGCAACACTCGTTGGCGGTCCTTTGGTTGGGATGGTAGCCTGGGCTGCGGATAAAGTTTTAAGCCCAGCAGTTAATGCCATTACACAATATCAATATAAAATTACCGGTACGTGGGAGAATCCCACCATTACCAAGATGTAACAATTTTTATTAACATGCATTTACATCAATGCCAGGCCATGTGAGGTTAAACTTAATTTTAGCGCATGCATGCAGTAGCAGTTTTCCAAGGAGTTGGATGTAAAACCACTGGTTGAGTAATTGCTTTTGCAATAACTTCAAGGGTTTCTTTTGTCTTATGCGCGCGAAATAAACTATTTTTTTCTAATGCTTGTTTACTCACTTGAGTTAATGATTTCAAACAGTCGTAATACGCGGTTTTACAATTAAAACACTTGTTATAAATTTCACTAATGTGTTTTGGTAATTTTTTCCCTAAAATATCATTTTTAACAAAACCAATTTCTAATGCGATATCACCAAAACCACATATACCATTTCCCCATGAGGTTGTTTTAATCATATGTTGTATACGAATAATAAATTGCTTGGCAATGGTTTCTTTGTATGGTGCTAAAAAGATATTTTCAGCATTTTTTTCTACTTTATTTTGTTCTTGTGTTAAACCACTTATGTTAGGGAAAAATGAGGCGAGTTTCGGAGTTCGTTCGTGTGCATTCTTGAGAACACGTTGTGCATCGGCTCCTCTTTCTTGCGCAATGAAAGTTAATGGACATGTTGGTAATGTTGCTATGGCTGCTTTTTTGGTTGATTCGATTTCCGATTGAAATTGCGTTTTTACTAATCTTAGTTGCGCATTAAAACACGACTTTATATTTTGGGTTGTATATTCAAGGAATTGTTGCTGAAACTGATTGCGTAAGTTTGCATTAGGAAATGCTTGTCGTATGGTCGTATCCCATTTTTCGCAAGGAAAATTATTGATTAGTGTGGAGGTAAAAATCTTAAAATTTTCCATAAATAGTTGTGGAAAAGCGGCTTGCTGTCTTGCCACAAAGTTTTCAAATCCCAGAAAAGCCTCACCCGCACCCTCAATAGTTTTTGTCCATTTCTCAATGGTAAGATCTTCGCAAGCAAGGTTTTTAGTCAATTCATTGGTTAATTGTTTAAATAATTCAGGCAATTGATAATATTCTTTATGTTCATTATCAGTATAAAACTGTTCAATTGCGGCATTGTCTGCATTCTTAAGGATGAAATCTTTTAATTGAGGATTGCTTATTAATAATCTTCTAATTAACTCGCGTTTTCCGGTTGCTAAATCATTCCCCTGTTCTTTAGAGGTAATGCCTAAAATAGATTTAAGGCCCAGTGCGGTAGTAAAGGTATTTAATGGTTGCTCGCCTTCCTTCATTAATACAGCTGCAAAATCATCAGAAAAGGGTTTCATTAGGAGAGTATTTTTTTGTGCCCATTGTTGAAATGTTTTAGTAAATAAAAAAGGAGATAAATAAAAAGCGATATCTTCTTCTAAAAGATCAATGGCGTATTCAAGAGAAGGTATTTGTTCTTCTAAATAAGTAAGCGTTGCTTGGGCCCTGACAAGTGTTTGACGGATAGTGTTCAACTCATGACTGTGTCTATGAGTGATTATTTGTTCAATAACCGTTAAACTTCTTGCTAAGTCAGCTTTTAAGTCAGCAACAGCTTGTGCAAGATTATCAGCAGAGAGAATAGTATCTAATCGTATTTTCAGCAGAGACGCTTTTCTTTTTACATTAGCAATAATTTTTTGCCAACCTTCACTAGAAATTGTTGTATGTGCTGGAGCAGATCCTGATGTGGATTTTAGCGAGTTTACATTTTCTGCAGTATTAACCTGAGATTTTGTATTATCAGCTGTGACTGCCATCTCTCAATTCCTTCAGATATAAAACCTTAATATGTTACACCAGCTATTTTTAACAACTCTTAAAAAATGAAATATTTTTAAAAGCCGCATAATATGTGGTTTGAAGGGCGTCTCGGACCTGGGATGGTAAGGAGAGCGAGGGCATGGATGCCCGTCCCTAAAAACCATATATTATGCGGTTTTTTTAACGTATCTTAAATTTTTTGTCTGGTACTCGGATGTATCAAGTCAAAAAATGATACAGGACGAAAGCAGTGTAGAATAAAAATAATAAGAAGACAAGGGGGAAATGTTTCTACGAATGGAAAACAGCAGCCATAACATCATTAACAACATTGGCAATCGGTTTTGCTCCTGTTTCAATAGTGTAATCGGCAATTTCACTATAGAGTGCTTCACGATTGGCCATAATATCTGACAGGACCTCATGGCGATTTTCGACTTGTAATAATGGTCGTCGTTTATCGCGAGAAAGACGATCCAACTGATGATCCACCGTCGTTTTTAGATAAATAACAACACCATTATTGGATAGTAATTCGCGATTGCGAGGATCAAGAATAGTACCACCGCCGGTAGCGAGGATAATATTTTGTTTGGCGGATAGTTCTTTTACCATTAAATGTTCACGACGACGAAAACCTGCTTCGCCTTCAATTTCAAAAATCCAGGGGATATCAACACCCGTAACATGTTCAATTTCTCGATCAGAATCATAAAATTCATAATTGAGTAATTCTGCTAGTTTACGGCCAATTGTTGTTTTCCCTGCACCCATCCCTCCAATTAAGAATATACTTTGTGTCAAATGTTTCATTGTTCTATTGGTAATTGTTGAATCACTTTAGGTGTGATAAATATTAATAATTCCGTTCTGGTATTTAAGGTATGGGTATTTCTAAATAAAGCCCCTACAAACGGAATCGAGCCAAGGAAAGGTACGCGTTGTACCGTTTTGCGTTGCTCTTCTTCGTAAATGCCGCCTAATACAATGGTTTCACCATTATTCACTAACACGTTAGTTTCTACTTCACGTGTATCAATAGCTGGTACGTTATCAACTTCCAAGGTTGGGTCGACTTTATCTTGGTTAACTTTAATATCCATAATAATTTTACCATCAGGGGTAATTTGTGGTGTTACCTTTAAGCTGAGTACTGCCTTTTTAAATTCCACCGCGGTTGCACCACTGGAGGTACTTTGTTGATAAGGAATTTCTGTACCTGATTCAATTAATGCTGGATGTTGGTTAGCAGTAACTAAGCGTGGGCTTGAAATTAATTCGCCACCGCCTTCTTGTTCAATTGCAGATAATTCTAAGTCAAGCATATATCCACTGCCTAATTTGGCAAGTGCAATACCCACGCTAGGAGCTTGTCCAACGCTATCAATACTCGCAGCTAAATCAACGTTTAGTCGTTGGTTTAAAGGAACGGCTGATACTGGATTGACGACCCCCGTTTGATAGTTTTGCAACATTTGGTTTGCACCGGTGAGGGTACCAGAAACATGCTCTGGTTTGGTAATACCCCAGCGAATTCCCAAGTCTTGTTCAAAAGACGTATCAACATTCACGATACGAGCTTCAATCATCACTTGTTGGACGGGAATATCTAGTTTGGCAATCATATTTTGTACATTCACCAGACTAGATGGGGTGTCTTGAACAATCAAGGTATTGGTACGTTGATCAACGCTTACATTCCCGCGTGAAGATAGCAAGGAAGTGGAGTCATTTTGATCTTTGAGTAAGGTAGCAACATCGGATGCTTTTGCATAATTTAACCGGATATATTGCGTTTGCAATGGTTCTAATTGTTGAAAATCTTGTTTAGCAGTGAGGGCTTGTTTCTCTTGGGCAGCAATTTCAGTAGCTGGCGCCACCATAATGACATTACCCACTTGTTTTTGTCCTAACCCACTGGATTTAAGAATGATATCTAACGCCTCATCCCAAGGAATATTATTCAGACGCAAGGTAATATTACCTTTAACAGAGTCTGCTGCCACAATATTAATACCGGTAAACTCAGCTAAGACTTCTAGTACAGAACGAATAGGAATATCCTGGAAGTTAAGCGAAATAGGTTTGCCTGTATAAGTTGCTTGTGATAATGCTTCTGCCTTTTTCGCAGAGGATAATGGATTAACACTAACAATAAATTGTTTGTTTACTTGATAGGCAACTTGTTCAAATTGTCCTGTCGCTTGAATTTGAATTTGAGTATGATTACCTTCAGATCGGGTTGTAATATATTGGACAGGAGTAGCAAAATCAGTTACATCCAATCGGCGTTGTAGTGTGCCGGATGCGCTTGTATTATTTAAATCTACGGTGACTAAATTATTTTCTTGATTAACATTAATAACAACATCAGGATCAGAAAGGTCGATGACCACATCACCGCCGTTGCTATCATTACGCTTGAAATCAACGCCTTTGATG
>JAGVJQ010000062.1 GCA_020051015.1 Gammaproteobacteria bacterium | reverse complement strand
TAGCGCTAGTTCAGCATCTTCAACTGTATAGAGTGGTAAGGCAGGTGTATGTTTGGAATAGCCATACTTATTAGCACGTTTTGCTTCTTCCTCATGAATATGCCCGCTATCTGGTAACAGAATTGCACATAAGTCTTTTGTCCCTTCCGTACAATAAATATCGCCCTTAAATCCGTTTTTAACCAAGAGTGGCAAATAGCCTGAATGGTCGATATGAGCATGTGTTAATAAAACCGCATCGATTTGCGCAGGATCAACTGGAAAAGGTTCCCAGTTACGCAATCGCAGCTCTTTATAACCTTGAAATAAACCACAATCAATCAGTACTTTTTTGTTATTGTGGGTCAGTAAATACTTGGAACCGGTTACAGTTTCTGTGCCACCTAAAAATGTTATATCCATTATTTATTCATCCTTTTACTCGTTAAACAATTTCATCAATAAACTTTTATCATTCAAGTTCATTGATGCAACAATATACCTAAACATCTTTTTCTGGTTCACTCATCACAGACAAAGATTTATTTTTCTCGCGCCATTGTTCAATTACATAATAAAGTGTTGGAATAACGACCATATTTAATAAAGTCGATGTCAATAACCCTCCTAGCACGACTTGCGCCAAAGGTCGTTCTAATTCTTTCCCTACTGGTGAGCCCCATAATAATGGCATAAGCCCTAATGCTGCCGTCGATGCGGTCATTAAGACAGGTACTAACCTATCTAAGGTTCCTTCAATCACAACCTCACGTAAAGGTTTTTCCTGCTCTCGCAATTGATTGTAATGCGTAACAAGAATAATGCCATTGCGCATCGCAATGCCAAATAAAGTAATAAACCCGACCATCGCCGCAACACTCAAATTAGCACCAGCAAGAAATAAAGCAACAATTCCGCCAATTAATGCTAATGGTAGGTTAAACATCACTAAAAATGCTTCTCGAAAAGTACCAAAAACTTTGTAGAGCAACATAATAGTGGCCAATAATGCTAAGCTACCAAAGCCCAATAAGATGCGATTTGCTTCTTGCTGACTTTCAAATTGACCGCCATATTCTATGTAATATCCAGCGGGTAACTTTAATTGTGTTTGAATTTTTTTCTGTACTTCTTTAATCACACTACCTAAATCTTTATCTTGCACATTGAAAGAAACAATACTTAATCGTTGTACATTTTCTCGATTGATGGCATAAGGTTGTTCTTGGATGGATACATTAGCAATGGCACGCAAAGGAATTTTTTTAGTCGCTTGTGAAGATGTTATTGGAATATCAATTAACATGTTTTGAATCGCTTGTATATTATCTCTGTCAGTTTCTTGTAATCGAACAAACAAATCAAAATTACGGTTTCCCTCAATGACACTAGAAATGGTCTCACCATTCAAAAATAATTGCACCGTATCTGCCACATCAGCCACATTAAGGCCATAGCGTGCTGCTTTTTTCCTATCAATTTGGATAATGAGTTGTGGTACATTGATTTGTTGATCACGGTTGATATCCACCACGCCAGTTACAGTTTTTAAAATATTTTGCACAGATAAAGTAAGTTGACTAAGCGTCGCTAAATCATCACCAAATACTTCAATAGCCACTTGCGAACGAACACCCGATAAAACTTCATCCATACGATGCGCAATAAATTGCCCAACATTAAAATAAGCCCCGGGAATTTGGCTTAAATCCTGACGAATATGTTGTAACAATTCTGTGGAAGACATTTTACTGTTTTTGCTAAAATCAAGCCTAACATCAAACTCACTGAAGTTAGCTGCCATCGCATCTTCATCTAAGTCACTACGTCCTGCACGTTGCGTGATAGAAACAACCTGTGGGTATTTCAATAAATCTTGCCGTACCAATTGACCAACTCGCATCGACTCAGGCAACGAAGTGCCTGGTAATAGTGTCATCGAAATAATAAAATTACCTTCATGAAACTCCGGTAAGAATGTCTTTCCAAAAAAAGGCAGTAATGATATAGCAAATATAAACATCGCAACTGCAACACTTAATACCCAACGCACATGCTGTAATGACCACTGTAGCCATGTCAGAAAATGGCGTTTTAACCATAATACAAATCGTGTTTCTCGTTCTTTCGTCGTTGTAACAGAAGTGGCGACTTGTTGTAATCCGGCGGAGTTAACATGTTGAGAATCGACTTTTCCACTGATCCGTTTTTCTTTTTTCCTAACTAACAATAAATAACATAAGCATGGTAATACTGTCACCGCTACCGCCAAGGATGCTGTTACTGATGCAATATAGGCGATACCTAGCGGACTGAAAATACGACCCGCCATCCCTTGCAAAAAGAAAACGGGCACAAATATTAAGATAATAATTAATGTAGCGTAAACAACTGAGTTTAAAATTTCACTTACTGCGCTGAATACCACATCAATTGCTGGTAAGGGTTCGGTGCTTAACCTATTTAGGCGTAAGCGACGCACTACGTTTTCAACGGTAATAATACCATTATCAACCACTTCACCAATCGCAATAGCCAATCCACCCAGTGTCATGGCATTAATACCGATATTAAATAAGGAGAGAATAAGAATTCCACCCACAAATGATATTGGGATAGATAAGAAAGTGATAAATGATGCACGCCAATTCATTAAAAAAATGAACAGCACAATAATAACAATAATGGCTCCTTGAATCAGCGATACGATCAAATTATGCAATGCTGCTTCAATAAAATTTGCTTGCCGAAAAACATCTGTTTTTAACTGCATGCCCTTTGGCAGTTGTGACTTAATCTCATTAAGTACTCGAGCAACGTTATAGGTGGTAGTCAGTGTATCTGCACCATAACTTTTAGAAATCGTCCCAATGACTGCATTTTGTAAACCATACGCTGCATCACCACGTTTAATGGCGCCACCTAAAGTAACTTGCGCAACATTAGCAATGGTAATAGGAATGCCATGGCGGATGGTAATAACGGTTTTTTTAATATCATTTAACGATATAACGCGACCAATACCAGCAATAGTCAGTTCTTGCCCCGATTGCTGCAAAAATGCACCCGGAACATTGATGTTAGATTGCATTAATGCTTGTTTGACTTCTACTGCTGTAACGCCATAAGCTACCATGCGTGTTGGATCGAGCAATACCTGATATTGTTTTAATTCTCCGCCTAAAGAAACAACCGAGGCAATACCACCTAATGCCAGGATACGTGGACGAATATCCCAATCCGAAAATGTTCGCAATGCTTGT